>CAYVJM010000105.1:0-7827 GCA_964451695.1 uncultured Lentisphaerales bacterium
AGTGGGGCTATTCCAACAAGGTCCTCGAGATGGTCCGCGTCATCGCGAAGTAACCGTCCCGACACCCTGTTTCCGCCGCCGCTCCCGCACTCGCGGGGGCGGCGTTTTGCTTTTGTCGATGTCGACCGTGTACTCCGATCAAACCCGGATTCCCGTCTCGACCGGCCTGCGCTACTGGCAGCGCCGGTAATCAGCGCTGACAGGACCACGCCACAGGGCTATCCCCCTCGTAGCGCATGAAACCGTGGAAAACGCCCGGCTCGCCGTCGAAGACCATCGGCAGGAACAACCGATCCCCCGCCCACATCGGCAGCGCGTCCAGCTCCGCCAGCGGAATCCAGTGGAGCGTCCCCTCCTCGTTGTCCCGCTGCGGCTCGCCCGAAAAGGCGTCGATCAGAAAGACGAACGCCAGCCAATCCTCCCGCTTCGGCCCGAAATCCGCCCAGCAGAGCGTGCCGCGCAACGTCATGGACGCGACTTCCAGTCCCGTCTCCTCGCGGATCTCGCGCCGCATGCCCGATGCGACGTCCTCCCCGCGCTCGAGCTTGCCCCCGATCCCGTTGTACTTGCCCAAGTTCTCGTCGTCCTGCCGATACGTGCGACGGACCATCAGGACGGACCGCCGGTCCGGCGAAAGGATGAAGCCAAGCACGCTGGCGATCGGCGTATAGCGGTGGGGACGACTGTTCGCTTCCATGGAGGACGTTCCTGGGCGAGGCCTGCGCATGCCCGCCGCGGGCCGGCTCGATCCCGCCTCAGACGAGATCGAGCTTCCGCAACGTCAGCCGCAGCTTCTCGTGGTTTTCCGGCGCAAGTTCGCAAAGCGGCAGACGGTAGACCTCCTCGATCAGGCCCATCATCGCCATCGCCGCCTTCACCGGGACCGGATTGACTTCGATGAAGAGATCCGCGAAAAGACCCGACAACCGCTCGTGGACCCCCAGCGCCTCCGCCATCCGCCCGGCAAGAGCGAGACGGACCAGATCGGACATGTCCTGCGGAACGACGTTCGAAACGACGCTCACGACGCCACGGGCCCCGACGGCAATCATCGGAAGCGTCAGCCCATCGTCGCCGCTGAGGACCTCGAGCTCGCAGACCGCCCGGATCTGGCTCACGCGGCCGACGTCGCCCGCCGCCTCCTTGATGGCCACGATCTTCGGGTGGGCGGCAAGGCGCTTGACCACGGAGATCGGAATGTCCCGCGAGGCGCGCCCGGGGACGTTGTAGAGCATCACGGGCAGACCGAGATCGGCGATCGCCGTGAAGTGGCGATAGAGCCCCTCCGGCGACGGCTTGTTGTAGTAGGGGGTCACCTGGAGCGTCGCATCCGCTCCGCAGCCCTGAGCCGCCTGGGTCAACTCGATCGCCTCCTGCGTGGCGTTGGCGCCCGTGCCGGCGATGACCTGGATGCGGCGGGCCGCATGTTCAACGGCGACCCGGATGACCTCGATATGCTCCTCCATGGTCAGCGTGGGCGACTCGCCGGTCGTGCCGACCGGAACGATGCCCGCGACCCCCCCGGCGATCTGCATGTCGATGAGCGAACGAAAGCGACCGTAGTCGACGGAGCCGTCCCGATTGAACGGCGTGACAATGGCGGTATATGTCCCGGAAAACATGGCGGATGATTGATGAACGTGGAGCCGGCGAAGGGGATCGAACCCCCAACCTATGGTTTACAAAACCATTGCTCTACCATTGAGCTACACCGGCGCGAAAACGCCCCCGACTATACAGAAAACCAGGTCGCATTGTCAAACTCGGGGCATTTCATTTTTTCATTCGCTGCGCTTCCCCCGTCTCAGGCCTGCAGGCGGCAGCCCCGTGGTGCGGACAGGCGCTCCGCCGCGACAACGCGTTTGGATACCTTGACATGGGAGGGGCGTAAAGCATAGTATCCACAGTCCCGAGCAAGCCTTACCTTGCGCGGAGTAGGCTGCAGTTTTCGTCCCTTCCGTCCTTTTCGTCCCTTTCCTTTCCCCCATGACGCAGCCCCATCACCCGCCGCTTCTCCCTGACAGCCTTGCCGCCGCCTTGCGGCAAGGCCTGCCGTCGGGTTCGCGTCTGGCCTTTCCCGAGCCGCCCGGCGCCGGGGCCGCCGCCGTGGCCGAGGCATTGCGGCGCGACCCGCACGTCCCCGCCGTGCTCGCCATCCTCCCCTCGCCCATCGCCCTCGAGACGTTCTGCCACGACGCGCTCGCGTTCTGCCCGACGCCCTCCGGCGTCCACGCCTATCCGATGCTCGACCTCGCGGAGGACGATCCCGAGGCCGCCGCCGCGCGCCTCTCCGCGCTCAACCTCCTGCGTCGCGTCAAGTCGCCCCAGGCAATCGTCGCCACCTGCGTCCAGGCCCTCCTCCAACCCTCCCCGGACCCCGACCGCGCGGAAGCCCTCTCGCTCGTCATCGCCCCCGGCGACTCGACCGGGCTCGAAACGCTCCTGGGCTGGCTCGCCGACGCCGGATACGTTCGCGAAGCCGAAGTCTACGAGCCCGGTCGCTACGCGCTCAAAGGCGGCATCGTCGACGTCTGGCCGCCCGCCTCGCGCCAGCCCTCCCGCATCGAATTCGTTGGCGACGACATTGAATCGCTCCGCGACTTCAACCCCCTCGACCAGCGCTCCGTCCGCGTGCGCCCCGCGCTCAAGCTGCCGCCCGCCGTCCTGCGCAACGCCGGCTCCGCGATGCTCCACGAGACCCTGCCCGACGGTTCCGCCGTCCTCTGGATCGGCCACGAGGAGATCGCGCTCGAAGCCGCCAGCTTCGCCGCGAACGCGGAGCTGCCGCCCGAAGGCCAGCTCGAAACGATCCGCGCCGCCCTCGACGGCCGTGCGTCCGTCCGCCAGCTCTTCGTCGGCGACCCCGCGCCGCCCGATTGCGAGCCCGCGTCGCCGCCGTTCGCGCCCGTCAACGGCCTCGCCGCCGCAAATGCCCACCGCCACGACCCCGACTTCATGGCCGCGCAGCGCCGCGCGCTCGTGGCGGAGTGCCTGCAGATCCACGCTCAGACGAAGGCGCCGCTCCACATCTGCCTCGACACCGAGGGCATCCTCGGACACCTCCGCGCCGAGCTCGCCGGCTCGCCGGCGGATCTGCGCGTCGCCTCGCTCTCCGGCGGCTTCATGATCGTCGGAGCCGACGGTCGCGCCGAAGTCCTCTACCTCGCGCAGTCCGACCTCTACGGCCGCGCCAAGCGTCCCGGCCTCCGCCTCGCCGCGCACGACGAGGAGACCTTCGAGGCGGTTGCACCCGAAGGCGCGCCGGCCGCCGAGGCGCTGTCCATCCCGGAGACGGTTCCGGACGCCATCGCGCCCGGCGACCTCGTCGTCCACCTCGAATACGGCATCGGCCGATTCATCGGCATGGCGCAGCGCGATGCCGACGGCCGCGCGACCGAAGTCCTCTGCATCGAATACGCACGCGGCGCCAAGCTCTACGTCCCCGTCTCCAACGCCCACCTCGTCTCCCGCTACCAGGGCGCCGGCGACGCGCCGGTCAAGCTCCACGCCCTCGGCGGCCGCCGCTGGTCCGGCGACAAGGCACTGGCGGACGCCGCCGTCCAGGCGCTCGCCGTGCAGATGCTCGAGACGCAGGCGCGCCGCAAGCAGCTTCAGGGCTTCGCCTTCTCGCCCGAAACGCCGTACCTCCATGAGTTCGAGGCTTCGTTCCCCTATGCGGAGACGCCCGGACAGGCCGTCTGCATCGAGCAGGTCAAGACCGACATGGTCTCGCCGCATCCGATGGACCGTCTCGTCTGCGGCGACGCCGGCTACGGCAAGACGGAGGTGGCGATCCGCGCGGCGTTCATCTGCGCGATGCAGGGACGGCAGGTGGCGGTGCTCGTCCCCACCACCGTGCTCGCACAACAGCACTACGACACCTTCCGCGACCGCATGGCCGCCTATCCGATCACGCTGGCGATGCACTCGCGCTTCTGCTCGCGCCAGCAGCGCGAGGCCGCGCTGGAAGGCGCCGCGAGCGGCGCCGTGGACATTCTCATCGGCACGCACGGTCTCCTCCAGCCCGGCATCCGCTTCAAGGACCTGGGGCTCGTCATCATCGACGAAGAGCAGCGCTTCGGCGTCAAGCACAAGGAGTTTCTCAAGACCGTGCGCCTGATGGTGGACGTGCTGACGCTCTCCGCGACGCCGATTCCCCGCACGCTCTACCTGGGCATCGTCGGCGCCCGCGACCTGAGCCTGCTCCAGACGCCTCCGCGCGAACGCGTCGCGACCGAGACGAAGGTCGTCCGCCGCTCCGACGAGCTGGTCAAGCAGGCGATCCTCGCCGAGATCGGCCGCGGCGGGCAGGTCTTCTACCTGCACAACCGCGTGCTGACGATCGACCTCGTTTACGCCCATCTGCGCGAGCTCCTGCCGCACATCCGCATCGGCGTCGGCCACGGCCAGATGCCGCCCGCGCAGATCGAGGGCGTGATGCGCGACTTCGCGGCCGGCCGCTACGACGTGCTGCTCTCGACGACGATCGTCGAAAGCGGCATCGACATCCCGCGCGCCAACACGATCCTCGTGGATCGCGCCGACCGTTTCGGCATCGCGGACCTCTACCAGCTTCGCGGTCGCGTCGGCCGCGGCGGCGTCAAGGCCTTCGCGTACTTCATGATCCCGCCGGAGAGCGTCGTCGCCTCCGACGCGCGCGAACGCCTCAAGGCGCTCCAGCAGCATGCGGGCCTCGGCGCGGGCGTCGGGCTCGCGATGCGCGACCTCGGCATCCGGGGCGCCGGGAACCTGCTCGGCGCGGAGCAGAGCGGCCACATCGCGGCCGTCGGCTTCAACCTCTACTGCCAGCTCCTGCGCCACGCCATCGCGCGGCTCCGGGGCGAACGACCGCCGCTGTTCGTCAACGTCGACGTCGCGCTGCCGTTTCTCGAAACCGATCCGTCGGCGGCCGACGGCGCCGCCGCGGCGTTTCTGCCCCGCGCCTACATGCCGGAGGACATGCGCCGCCTCGAGTTCCACCGCCGCATTGCGGAATGCGCCTCCGAGGCGGAGGTCGCGGCGCTCGAGACCGAGACCGCCGACCGCTTCGGCACCGCGCCGGAGGCGCTGCGGCGCCTCTTCGCCGTGGCGCGCTGCCGCATCCTCGCGGCCGAGCGCGGCATCAGCCGCATCGAACTCGACGACGCGGGCTCGCTCTTCCTCTTCCGAGGCGATCGCGCGTGCCGCACGCGCTCGGGCGCACTGCCTCGCCCCGGCGGGAACACCCCCGACGAGCGGCTCGCTTGCATCGCCGCGATCATCCGAGGAATGTAGCGGGCGATCAGACCGCCGTCCAGCGGCCGCTCTTCGCCGAGGCGTAGGCCGCGGCCATGATCTTGACTGCGTCGCAGGCGGCGACGAGATCCTCCTCGATCTCCGCCGCGGGGATCTCGCCCTTGATCACGGCGATCAGCCGGGGGATGCGGTCGGGGCGCGCCTCGACGGACTCGACGGGCGCCGCGGGGATGCCAGGGCCGCCGATCTTGAGACCGTCCGCATTCCAGACGCTCTGTTTCGAGCCAATGACCTCGAGGCCGCCGTGGCCGCCCGTGAACACCCAGCCCGCCTCCGCGCGTCCGACGGCGCCCGAGGCGTACTTCATCATGATCACGCCGTAGTCGTCCACGGCCGGATATGCGCCCGAGAAATTGCCGGTCATGGCCCACACTTCGGTCACGGGGCCGCCGAGGTGGCGCAGCAAATGCACCGCATGGGTCCCCATGTCGAGGAGGGCGCCGCCGCCGGAGAATTCGGGCTGCGTGAACCAGGCCAGCTCCGGGTTGTCGAACCAGCGCCCGTAGGCCGCGTGGTGCGCGTTGCGGAAGATCAGATGCGTGACGTGCCCGAGGGCGCCGTCCTGGAGCAGGCGCTTCACGGCGCGGTTCGCGCCATTAAACGGCTGGAAGTAGCCGAAGGTGAGCGGCGTCTTGTGACGCCGCGCGAGCGCCACGATCTCGTTGGCGTCCGCGGCCGTCGTGGCCATCGGCTTCTCGCACAACGTGGGCTTGCCGGCGGGCAGCACCTGGCGCAGCAAGGGCAGATGGCGGGTGTTCTCGGCGCAGACGACGAACCCGTCGACCGCGGGGTCCGCGACGACCTTGGCGAGATCGGGCTCGAACGCGCAATTGAACTCCGCGGCGTATTTCGCGCCGCGCTCGGGATTCTCGTCCCAGATGACGTGGGGAGCCTTGCCCGCGACAAGCGTCGAGATAGTCTTGCAAAAATCGTGGCTATGGATGTGGGCGACGGAAACGACGGCGATCTTGGGCATGGGAAGCGCTCCTGGAATTTTCTCAGGCTCGCCGTTCCGGCACCGAAACGCACGCTCCTGCACATGGATGACTTCTTATAATACCCCCTCGCGCGGCTACGCGCAAGCCCCAGAATCTTCCGAAAAGGGTGCGCGTCAACATAGTTGCCGCACACCTAGGGGGCAGGAGCAAGGGTTCAGGGTTCAGGCTTGATTCCCAAGGCGTTACGAAGATAGTCGGCTGAAAATGGTGTACTTGAAATCAATGGAAGTCCATTGTCTCGAACAAGTAATCCTAACTTCTTGGTGTGCAACACCTGAACCCTGAACCCCGAACCCTGACTCCCTCTGCGAGTCAACTGTCTTGACTCGCACCCTTCCGAAAACTTCCCGGCAAATGGCGATTGCGGGAGCCGGGGTTTTTTGATAGTCTCTTTCGCCTATTCACCGCCCGCCGAAGGGCTTGAACCGTTCAAGAAGGAAACACCATGATCTATACGCATGAAGTCGAGCACATGTGCCCGGTGGCGAAGGGCTGCAACCATGGCCCGGCCCCGATCCCTGAGGAGGGCAAGTGGGTGCAGGCCCGGGAAGTCAAGGACATCTCCGGCCTGACGCACGGCGTCGGCTGGTGCGCGCCGCAGCAGGGCGCCTGCAAGCTCACGCTCAACGTCAAGAACGGCGTCATCGAGGAGGCCCTCGTCGAGACGATCGGCTGCTCCGGCATGACGCACTCCGCCGCGATGGCCTCCGAGATCCTCATCGGCAAGACGATCCTCGAGGCGCTCAACACCGACCTCGTCTGCGACGCGATCAACACGGCGATGCGCGAACTCTTCCTCCAGATCGTCTACGGGCGCACCCAGTCCGCCTTCTCCGAGGACGGCCTGCCCGTCGGCGCCGGCCTCGAAGACCTCGGCAAGGGTCTCCGCTCCCAGATCGGCACGATGTACGCGACCCGCGCCAAGGGCCCCCGCTACCTCGAGATGGCCGAGGGATACGTCAGCAAGGTCTTCCTCGACGCCGGCGGCGAAATCTGCGGCTACGAGTTCGTCCGCCTCGGCGTGATGATGGAGCAGATCAAGAAGGGCGTGGACGCCAACCAGGCTCTCGCCAAGGCGACCGGGAAATACGGCCGCACCACGGAAGAGGACGGCGCCGTCAAGAGCATCGATCCCCGCGCGGAATAAGAAAGGACCCCACACCATGCCACTTTTCGAATCCTACAGCCGTCGCGAACCGCAGATCCTGGCCGAACTGGCCAAGCACGGTATCAAGTCCATCGAGGAATGCCTCGACATCTGCAAAGCCCGGGGCTTCAACCCCTACGAGATCACCAAGGGCATCCAGAACATCGCCTTCGAGAACGCCGGCTGGGCGTACACCGTCGGCGCCGCCATCGCGCTGAAGAAGGGCTGCAAGAAGGCCGCCGAGGCCGCCGAGGCGATCGGCATCGGGCTCCAGGCGTTCTGCATCCCCGGCTCCGTGGCGGACGACCGCAAGGTCGGCCTCGGCCACGGCAACCTGGCCGCGATGCTCCTGCGCGAAGAGACGACGTGCTTCTGCTTCCTCGCCGG
>CAYVJM010000106.1:0-7703 GCA_964451695.1 uncultured Lentisphaerales bacterium
GGGGCGGCCGGCTTCATCGGCATGCATCTGGCCGAACGGCTGGTCGCGGAGGGGCACGAGGTCGTCGGCATCGACAACTTCAACGACTATTACAGCGTCGCGCTCAAGGAAGCCCGGCACGCGCGGCTCGAGGCGCTCGAGGGGTATCAGGGCCATCGCGTCGATATCTGCGACGCCGCGGCGCTCGAGCGCGTCTTCGCCGCCGGGAAGTTCGACGTCGTCTGCAACCTCGCGGCGCAGGCGGGCGTGCGGTATTCGCTGACGAATCCCGGCGCGTACGTGAAGAGCAACCTCGAGGGGTTCGTCAACATCCTCGAATGCTGCCGCCATCACCAGGTGCCGCGCCTCGTCTACGCGTCGAGCTCGAGCGTCTACGGCGGCAACGTGAAGATCCCGTTTTCCGAGGAGGACCGCGTGGACAATCCGGTGAGCCTCTACGCGGCCACGAAGAAGTCCAACGAGCTGATGGCGCACACGTATTCGCACCTCTTCGGCCTCCAGACCGTCGGTCTGCGCTTCTTCACGGTCTACGGCCCGTGGGGGCGCCCCGACATGGCGCTGTGGCTCTTCACGGAGGCGATGCTCGCCGGCCGGCCAATCCAGGTGTTCAACCACGGAAAGATGCGGCGCGACTTCACCTACATCGACGACATCGTCTCCGGCGTCGTGAAATCGCTCTTCGCGCCGAACCTCGACCGCTGCGAGGTGCTCAACATCGGCAACCACCGCTCCGAGGAGCTGATGCACCTGATCGAGGTGCTCGGAGCCGCGCTCGGCGTGGCGCCGAAGATGACGATGCTGCCGATGCAGCCCGGCGACGTGCCGGCCACCTGCGCGGACACCGCCCGCATTCGCGCCAAGCTCGGCTTCGAGCCGACGACGACGATCGAGACGGGCGTCCCGCGCTTTGTCAAGTGGTACCGCGCGTACCACGGGATCTGATCGGGCGCCCGCATGTCCCTCGACAACGTCCGCATCGTCCTGGTGGGTTCCCTCTACGGCGGCAACGTCGGCAGCGCCTGCCGCGCCATGGCCAACATGGGACTTGCGAAGCTGCGCCTTGTCGCCCCCGACGCCGCGCTCGACTGGGCGGAGGCCGAGAAGATGGCCGTGCATGCGGACGGCGTGCTCGCGTCGCGCGAGACGTTCGCCACGCTCGCCGAAGCGGTCGCGGACTGCATTGCGGTGGTCGGAACGACGGCGCGCCGCGGTCTCTACCGCCAGCACGCCCAGGCGCCGCGCGAAACGGCTGCGGCGATCGCGCCGCTCGCTGCGGCGGGACCGGTGGCGATCGTCTTCGGCCGCGAGGATCGCGGCCTGCTCAACGAGGAGGTCGCCTGCTGCACGCACCTCGTGCAGATCCCCACCGCGGCGTACGCCTCGCTGAACCTCGCCCAGGCCGTGATGGTGATGGCCTACGAGCTGTTCCTCGCAGCCGGCACCTACGAACCCGTGCGGGAAAAGTCGCCGCCCGCTCCCGCCGCCCTGAAGGCGCGGATGACCGCGATCTGGCGGGACTATCTGCTCGAGATCGGCTTCATGGAGCCGGACATGGCAGACCACATGATGGCGGCAATGAGCCGCATCTTCGCCCGCGGCGCACTGACCGAGGACGACGTGCGCATCCTCATGGGCATCGTGCGCCAGAGCCGCTGGGCGGTGTCCCAAGGCCCGCGCCGGAACCCGGAAACGCCAAGCTCCTGACCCAGGCCGTCCCTGGCGGCCGACCGAGTGCCGCGCGCGGCCATTTTCCCCTTTATGGGCGAAGGATGAGCGGCTATAATCGCCAGCATGATGAAAAGACACTCTTGGATGGCGGTCGTCGCCGCAGTTGCCGGCGCGGCCCTGATGACAGGTTGCGCGAAGCGCGACGCCCGGCCCGACGTGCTGCTGGTGACCCTCGAAGGCGCGCTGCCCGGAGCCGAAAGCCTCCACACCGCGCCGGCGGCCGTCTTCGTCGAGATGCACACGACCTCGCCGTCGACGCTCCCGGCTGCGGCCTCCGTCCTGACGGGCCGCATCCCGCCCGCGCACGGGCTGCGCGTCAACGGCGTCGGCGCGCTGCCGCCCGAGGCGGATACGCTGGCCACCGCGCTGCGCGCCGAAGGCTACCGCTGCGGCGCGTTCCTCGCGACCGTGGCGCTAAGCCCCGCGCACGGTCTGACGAACGGCTTCGATGTCTACCAGGCGAAGGTGTCGCCGACGAATTTCGCCGGCGCGCTGACGGCACCGCCGTCCGCGATCGTCGACGCGGCCCTCGCCTTCGCGAAGGATGCTTCCAGGCCGAGGCGCCCCGTATTCATCTGGGTTCATCTCGCGCCGTTCGCGGGCATTCCGACCTCCAAGCCCGAGGCCGCCCAGGCGGCGGCCGAAGCGGCCTCCAAGGAAATTCGGCGCCTCTTCGATGAAGCCGGCGGCGGCCGCGCCGTGACGGCGATCGTCCCCCTCTTCGGCATCGAGCCCGCCGCGGTGTTCGCCGGGATGTCGCTGGAGAATGCAGCGACGCGCGTGGCAGCGTCCATCTCGGGGCTGTCGGCTACCGGCGTCCGCGACACGCCGCGATCCATCGCCGCCGTGCGAGGTCTGCTGGAGGCCGCCGCACTGGGTCGGCCCGAACCCGCGGAGCGGGCGGGCGAGGCATACCGCGAGACGATCCTCCCGTGGTATGCGTTCAGGCTCCCGCCGCTGCAGCTCGCCGAGGGAATGGCGTCCGCCCCCGCGCTGGGACTGGACGCGATGGTCTCGCAGCCGATGGCCACGCAGGCCGAGATGACCGTTCTGAAGATGAATCGCCACCTGGGCGAGGGGCTCGTCCCGCCCTGCACGAACGCGATGGCCGCGCAAAGCGTCGACGCCCCGGGCGCGGAGCGCTTGCGCCGCGCGGCCGAGACGCTGGGAAGCGCCGGCACAAACGCCCTGGCCCGGGCCCGGGCACTCGTGGAAGACTATCCCGAGACGCCGCTCTTCCGCGAATGGCTGGCCGACCAGCTCTTCCAGGCGCGCGACACGATGGCCGCCTGCAACGAATACGCCAAGGTCAGCGACCTCGGCTACAACATGGTCCACGCCTACCGCCAGCAGGCGAAGTGCCACCAGATCATCGGCAACGTCCCCGTCGCGATCGACAAGGCGGAGACGGCCTTTCTGCTGAACCCCGCCGACGCGCTGGTGCGCC
Organism: uncultured Lentisphaerales bacterium; assembly: GCA_964451695.1. Classification (GTDB taxonomy): domain Bacteria; phylum Verrucomicrobiota; class Kiritimatiellia; order RFP12; family UBA3636; genus JAAZAI01. The sequence goes on from CAYVJM010000106.1 coordinate 3,176, forward strand.
GCGAGCTGGCGCAGCTCCTCACGGCCGTCGGGGCCGCGCTGACCGCGCGTGGCGAATTCCAGCCCGCCTCCGAATGCCTCAACCGCGCCGCCTGGCTCGAGCCGAAGAGCGTCGACGTCATGCTCCATCTGGCCCGCCTCCAGCTCGCGACCGGCCAGACGAACGCCGCCCTCGGCAGCATCGACGGCGCGCTCAAGCTCAAGCCGGGCCACCCGGGCGCGAAAAAGCTCAAGGACTCCCTGAAGTAGCGACGCCGGCGCACCAGGCAGGAGATCAACCCATGCATGTCGAAGTCAAGCATCCGCTCGTCAGCCACAAGCTGACCCTCGTCCGCGACAAGACGACCGGCGTCAAGCTCTTCCGCGAGCTGATCGGCGAGATCACCCAGTTCCTCGCCTACGAGGCGCTGCGCGCGATCCCCGTCGAGCCCGTCGAGGTCGAGACGCCGCTGGCCGTCGCGAAAGGCGTCCGCGTCAAGGGCGAGATCGTGCTCGTGCCGATCCTGCGGGCCGGCGTCGGCATGCTCGACGCGCTCATGGATCTGGTGCCCAACGCGCGGGTCGGCTTCCTCGGTCTCTACCGCGACCACGAGACGTCCCTCCCCGTGGCGTACTACGCCAAGCTTCCGCCCGCGACGCCGGGCGCCGTCGCGATCCTCATCGACCCCATGCTGGCGACGGCCGGCTCCGCCGCGGCCGCCGTGACGACGCTCAAGGAGCGCGGCTACGCCAACATCGTCTTCATCTGCATCGTCTCCTGCCCCGAAGGCCTCGCCCGCTTCGAGGCGGCGCACCCGGACGTGGCGGTCTACACCGCGAGCGTCGACGACGGCCTCGACGCGAACAAGTACATCCTGCCGGGGCTCGGCGACGCCGGCGACCGGCTTTTCGGAACGAAGTGACGCCATGACGGTCTTCAACCTCGGCTCGATCAACCTCGACCACGTCTACGCCGTGGACCACTTCGTGCGGCCGGGCGAGACGATGTCCTGCCTCGGACTGAAATCCTACGCCGGCGGCAAGGGCTTCAACCAGAGCGTCGCGCTCGCACGGGCCGGCGCTCGGGTCGCGCACATCGGCGCCGTAGGCGCGGATGGCCGCGAGCTGCTCGCGGCGCTGCGGCGCGATGGCGTGGACGTCTCGGCCGTGTCGGTCGTCTCCGCCGCGCCGACGGGACATGCCGTGATCCAGGTCGAGCCGCAGGGGCGCAACTGCATCATCATCGCCCCCGGCGCAAACGCCGAGGTGGGCGCAGACGCCGTGCGCGCGGCGCTGGCTGCCGCGGTCCCGGGCGACCTGCTGCTGGCGCAGAACGAGACCTCCGCCATCGCGGAGGCGATCCTCGCGGCCAAGGCGCGCGGCATGCGGGTCGCGCTCAACCCCGCGCCAATGGATGCCCGAGTGGGGACCCTGCCTCTGGAGCAGGTGGACGCGCTGATCGTCAACGCGCTCGAAGGCGCGGAGTTGCTCGCCCTGCGCGGCGCGGCGCCGGCGGCTTCGCCGGAGGACGCGCTGACCGCCCTGCACCGGCTGTTCCCGGCCGCGGAGGTGGTCATGACGCTCGGCGAGGACGGAGCGATGGCGGTCGACACGGCCGGAACCGTCGCACAGACGCCGGCGTTTCGCGTACAGGCGGTGGACACGACGGCCGCGGGCGACACGTTCGCGGGATACTTTCTCGCGGCGCGCGCCGCAGGCGCGGCGATGGCGGGGGCGCTTCGCCTCGCCTCGGCGGCGGCGGCGATCGGCGTGACGCGCCCCGGCGCGTCCCCCTCGGTGCCGAAGGCGGACGAAGTGACGGTCTGGCTCGCGGAGCGCGATTCGCATGGAGGTGGAAGATGAGCGTTGAATGGGTGATGGCCGGCAGGCTGCTTCTGGCGGGCGTGCTGGGCGGGTTCGTCGGGCTCGAGCGCGAATACCGTTCGAAGGAGGCCGGACTGCGGACGCACTTCCTCGTCTGCCTGGGCTCGGCGCTCTTCACGCTCGTGTCGCAGTACGGTTTCGCCGACATCGCCGCCGCCGTGGCTAGCCAGTCCGGCCCCGGAGTCGACGTCCGCTTGGATCCCGGCCGCGTCGCCGCGCAAATCGTCTCGGGCATCGGCTTCATCGGCGCAGGCACGATCGTCCTGCAGAAGCGCGCCGTCGTGGGGCTCACGACGGCGGCCGGACTCTGGACGACGGCGGCCATCGGCATGGCCGTCGGGGGCGGGATGTACGCCGTGGCGGGGTTCGGCACGGTCCTGACGCTGATCGGATTCGAGTTGCTCCGGCAGATTTCGCACAACATTGGCAACGTCAAGCAGGAGATGCGGGTGGCGTTCACGGCTGGCGACGACCAGCAGGCGAAAGCGGCCGTCGAGGCGCTTCGCGGCGGGGGCCGTTCGGTGACGGCGTATGCCCTCAGCCATTCGGGCGACCGGCTGCGGATCACGGCGGCAATCGGGGCCCCGGAGCGCTCCGCCGGGCCCGACGCGCTGCTCGAACTGCTTCAGGCCCTGCCCGGCATCGAGGTCGAAAGCGTCGATTAGGCGCGGTCTACCACCCGCAACTCGTCGACGACCAGGGACGGCCCGTCTGAACGCGCGCAAGTCCCGCCCTCCCGCATCCGCCGTCTGGACGAAGCGGCGGAGGCGGAACCGGAGGGTCAGTTGACGATCTGGACTTCGGGCTCGAGACGAACGCCGGAGGATTCCAGAGCGCGTTCGCGCATCATGTGCATCAGCGCGTAGATGTCCGAAGCGGTGGCTTCCGGCTCGGAAGCGATGATGTTCGCGTGCTGGGGGGTGACGAACGCGCCGCCGACGCGCAGGCCCTTGCAGCCCGCTTTGTCGAGCAGCATCCCTGCGGGCGACAGCGGCTGGCCGGGGTTCTTGAACACGCTGCCGGCCGTTCGGATGCCCGACAAGTCGAGCCGATGGGCCAGCGCCTCGTCCATCGCCTTGCGGACCGCCTGGGGCGACGCTTTGCGCAGGCGCAAGCGAAGACGGATGGCGACCTTGCCGCGAACGGCCGGGCAGGCGCGGTACGTCGCGCCGAAGTCGCCGGCCTTGACCGTGTTGAGCGTGCCGTCCGGCGCCAGGACGTCCGCCTCCAGAACGGCATCGCAGAACGACCCGAGCCGCGTGCCCGCGTTCATGGCGAGCCAGCCTCCGCACTGGCCGGGGATGCCGGCCATGTATTCAATGCCCGAGTAGCCCTTTTCGGCGCAAAGGCGCATCAGCGCGGGTCCCTGCATCGCGGCGCCGACTTCGACAAGGGCGGAATCCGGGGCGTCTTCCAGCAATTTGGCGGAGTTGAACTCGGGTCCGGAGAGGTGGATGAGCGTCTGGTGCGCGCCGGTCGGGGCGAGGAAGGAATTCGTGCCGCCGCCGATGACGGAGAACGGACCCTGCCGCACGGCCTCGCGGAGCGCTTCAAGCGTGCGCACGGCGACGAAGCGAGGCGCGATCGCGGCCGTTCCGAATGCGCCCATCCGCAGCACCAGCGGGGGCGTCGCATTCGGAGTGGCGGCAGCGATCTCGGGGGCGATCGTGTTGATGTCGCCCGCGCCGACGACGAGCACGACATCGCCGGGCCGGACGATGGCGCGGATGTAGCGCGACGCCGTTTCGAGGGACTTCGCCAAGATGGGGATCGGTATCGCGACGTTTCCTGCGGCCTCGGTGCGGAAAGCGGCGTAGAGGTCGGAGGCCTCACCGCCGCACATCGGGCTCTCGGATGCGCAGTAGACGGGACAGAGGACAAGCTCGTCGATTCCGGAGAACGCGCCGGGAAAGCTGCGCAGGAGCGTGCGCGTGCGCGAATAGCGGTGCGGCTGGAAGACGGCGAGGATGCGCTTGTGGGGCAGGGAGCGCGCGGTCTGCACGAGCGCCGCGATCTCCACGGGGTGGTGCGAATAGTCCGAGACCACCGTGAATCCGTCGGGGCTGCCGATGCGCTCGAAGCGGCGGGCCGGCAGCACGGCGGCTTTCTGGATGGCGTCGCACGCCTCCGCGAACCCGATGCCGGCCGCGCAGGCGCCGGCGATGGCGGCGGCGGCGTTCAGGATGTTGTGCATGCCCGGAGCGGGGATGCAGACGTGGGCCGAGGCGCCCTCCGGCGATACGATCCGGAACGAGCAGCCCGTCTCGCCGCACTCCGCGTCCTCGAGACGGAAGTCCGCCTTCGGCGAGAATCCGTACGACATGGCGGGGACGGCGCGGGGCTCCGATCCGAGGACCAGGGCGCGCGCATGGTCCGCGCAGTAGACGATGCAACCGGTCGTCTGGTCGAGAACGGCGCGGAAGGCGTTTTCGAGATCCTGGACGCCGTGGAAGTGCTCCATGTGGTCCGGGTCGATGTTCGTGAGCACGGTGACCTTCGGCGTGTAGAGCCGCAACGTACCATCGCTCTCGTCCGCCTCGGCCACGAGGAAGCCGCGTCCCGCCCCCGCCGCAAGGCCGGGGCCGCCAGCCACCGCGCCGAGCAGCGGCGAGAGACCGCCGATCGCCCACGAGGTCTTCTCGGGGGCGAGGATGCGCAGGATGCCC
>CAYVJM010000107.1:0-7678 GCA_964451695.1 uncultured Lentisphaerales bacterium
TCGGCCGCGTCAAGCTCTCCGCCAACTGGATGTGCGCCTGCGGCGAACCGGGCGAAGACGCGCGGCTCTTCGACACCGTCAAGGCCGTCGGCATGGAGTTCTGCCCCGCCCTCGGCCTCTCGATCCCCGTCGGCAAGGACTCGCTCTCCATGCGCACGCTCTGGAACGACCCCGCCACCGGCGCGCCGCGCCGCCAGATCTCGCCGCTCTCGCTGATCGTCAGCGCCTTCGCCCCGGTGGACGACGTCCGCCTCGCCGTCACGCCCGATCTCAAGCCCGGCGCCTCGACGCTCATCCTCGCCGATCTCTCCGGCGGACGCCACCGCCTCGGCGCAAGCATTCTCGCCCAGGTCTACAACGTCGTCGGCGGCGACGTCCCCGACGTGGACGACCCGGCGCCGCTCGCGGCCTTTTTCGCCACTTTCCAGCGCCTGCTCGCAGAGCGCCGCATCCTCGCCGCCCACGATCGCTCCGACGGCGGCCTCGCGGTCGCCGTCGCCGAGATGTGCATCGCCGGCGGGCGAGGCGGAGTCCTGACCCTGCCCCGCGCCGAGACGCCGCACGACGCCCTCGCCGCGCTCTTCTGCGAAGAGCCCGCGATGCTCATGCAAGTCGCCGACTCGGAAGCCGACGCCGTGCTCCGCGCTTTCGCGGAGGCCGGCGTCGCCGCCGCCGCCGTCGGCACCGTCACGGACGCCAAGTCGCTCGTCGTGCACTGCGGCGACGCCGCGATCCTCGACATGCCGCTCGGAGAAATCCGCGCGATCTGGTCCGAGAACTCGATCCGCATGCGCACCCTGCGCGACAACCCGGCCTGCGCCGAGCAGGAGCGCGCCAACGCCGCGGACGATGCCGATCCGGGCATGACGTTCGCGTTGACGTACGATCCCGATGCACTGCCCAACATTCGGAATGAGGCGGCCAAGCCCGCCGTGGCGATCCTCCGCGAACAGGGTGTCAACGGCCACGTCGAAATGGCCGCCGCGTTCGCGCTGGCCGGCTTCGAAGCGGTCGACGTCCACATGACCGACCTGCTTTCCGGGCGCATCGATCTCGCCCATTTCAAGGGCGCCGTCGCGTGCGGCGGCTTCAGCTACGGCGACGTCCTCGGGGCCGGCTCGGGCTGGGCACGCTCGATTCTCTACAACAACCGCCTGCGCGATGCGTTCGCCACGTTCTTCCATCGGCCGGACACGTTCACGCTGGGCGTCTGCAACGGCTGCCAGATGGTCTCGCAGCTCAAGGGGATCATCCCCGGCGCGGAAGACTGGCCGCGTTTCGTCCACAACGTCTCGGAGCAGTTCGAGGCGCGCTATTGCACGCTCGAAGTCCTCGACTCCCCGGCCGTGCTCCTTCAGGGCATGGCGGGATCGCGCGTGCCGATCGCCGTGGCGCACGGCGAGGGCTTCGCGAAGTTCGAGTCGCCGGAGATGCGCGAGCGCGTGCTCGCCTCGTCCTGCGCGAGCCTGCGCTACGTGGACGGCCGCGGTTGCGCCACGGAGCGGTATCCGTTCAATCCGAACGGTTCCGAAGGCGGCCACACGGGCTTCTGCTCGAAGGACGGCCGGGCGCTGATCCTGATGCCGCATCCCGAGCGCGGCTTCCGCGCCGTCCAGCTCAGCTACCGCCCCGCTTCGCAGTTCACCGGCGAAGCAGGCCCGTGGATGCGGATGTTCCGCAACGCCCGCGCGTTTGTGGGCTGATCTCAGCGGCGCGAACAGCCCGGGCCTTCGAGCACGCTGCGGCCGCCGGGCCGCGGCACGACCTCGATCTGCGCGGCGATGCGCGTCTTCAACGCGCCCACGTGCGAGATCAGGCCGATAAGCTTGCCGTCCTGGTGGAGCCCTGCCAGCGTCGACAGCGCCGTCTCCAGCGCGTCTTCGTCAAGTGAACCGAATCCCTCGTCCAGAAAGAGCGAATCGACCCGGACGTTTCGGCTCGTCATCTGGGAGAGGCCAAGCGCCAGCGCCAGGCTGACGAGGAAGCTCTCGCCGCCCGACAAGTTTTTCGTGGATCGGATCTCACCGGCCTGGTAGGCGTCGACGACGTTCAAGTCGAGGGGCCGCGCAGGATCGTGCACAAGCCAGTAGCGGTCGCTCATCTTGCCAAGCTGGAGATTCGCATGGCGGATCATCAGCTCGAACGTGAGGCCCTGGGCGAAGTTGCGGTACTTCTTGCCGTCCGCCGATCCGATCAGCTCGTGCAACTCGCTCCACCGGCGGCACTCGGCCTGTTGCGCCTCGATGGCCGCCTGCCTCTCCCGGATCCGCTCCCGCGCGGCCGCGTCGTCGCGGAGGCGCTGGCGCAGACCCGCGATCGTCGCGCGCACGTCCTGCAACGCCGCGGCATCCGTCTCGCATTGCGGGGCGAGCGTCCCAAGATCCTCGTCGGTCACGTGCAAGGCCGCTTCGGCGGCGAGGCGCGCCTCGCGATCGGCACGACGCGCCTTCAAGTCCATCTGGCGCGCATCCAGCGCGCGCTCCTGCCTCTCGAGTTCGCTCCGCATCGGGGCGGGCAGCCGCGCCGCCTGAAACGCAACCTCGTCGGCGAAACCCAGGGGCGCGAGGGCGGCGGCGAATCGCGCGCCCAACTCGACCAGCTCCGGTTCGCGCCGCGCGATGCCGCTGACTAGCGATTCATGGCGAGCCCGGGCCGTTTGCCAAGCCGCTGATAGAACGTGATGCTGGTCGCGCGCCTGCCGTTCGGCATCCGCAGCATCCGCCTCGGCCTGCTTGAGTTCGCGTTCCACAACATCGGCATCCCGCTCACCGAACAGCGCGCGCCGCCGCGCCACGCTCGTGTCATGCTCGACTTTTCGCACATCGAGGCGCTGCCGTCTGTCGGCGGATTCTGTGGCGAGGGCGTCGATCCGCTCGGCGAGGCTCCGGAGCTCGCCGTCGATGGCGACAAGACCGTTTGCGAGGTCGTCCCGACGACGCTGGGTCTCGTTCCAGGCCTTGAGGCGAGCCCGGAGGCTGGCCAGCAGCGCGGCAGGGTCCGCGAGGTCAATGTCGGAACAACCCAGTGGAGCCAATTTCGCAAAAACCTCCGCCCGGCGTCGTTCGATGTCGGTGCGGACTCGTGCCAGCTCGGCATCGAGGTCAGCCAGAGCGGACACCGCCTGTTGCCGAGCCTGTTCGGCCAAAGCCGTCTGCGAGATCGCCGCGTCCGCCTGGCGGTGCGCAACCTGCTTGGCGTCTTCGAGCTTGCGGAGGGTGGCGTCCTGCTGCTCCGCCTCGTCGATCTGAGCGTCCAAAGGGGCGATGCGTTTGTCGATATCATCGGCGACGGGCACGTTGCCAGCGGCGAACGGATGTTCGGTCGCGCCGCAAAGCGGACACGGCCGGCCGTCTTCCAGATGGCGCCGGTGGTCTTCGAGATCGGCGATGCGCTTGAGGTAGGCCCGTTCGCGCTGCAAGGCGTCGCGTTCCGCGCGCAGCTCGCGCAGGAGTCGACCGTCCAGAAGGCGCTGCAGCGCCTCCACGGCCTGCTGGAGATCATGTTCGGCCTTCTCCAGCGCGGCCTGAGTCGCGGCGGCAAGGGCCGTTCCCTGCTTGTTCGCCTTCGTCTTCTGGGCGAGGATGGCATCGGCTCGCTTGCGATCGGCTTCGCGGTCGGCCATCTGCTTCTGCCGGTCGAGGAGTTCCCTCAACTGGGCTTCGACGCCCTCCAGACCACCAACGAGCCAGACGTCCTGCTCATGCGCCTGGAGCGTCGCGGCGGTCGCGTCCAATTCCCGTTGCGCAGCGGCGCGCTTCATCTGCTCGGCCTTCAACGCCTTCTGCAGCCCCGCCATCTGGTCGGCATCGCGTCGGCACGCCGTTTCGGCGTCGGCGATCGCGGTCTGTTGCGTCACCAGAATGGCGTCGAGACCTCGAACCTCCTTGAGCGTTGGCGCGGCATTTTCACGAGCATCCCTGGCGTTTGCGAGGGCGGAGGTGGCGGCGGCCAGCGCCTCGGTCTGCGCCGCGACCGCGGTCTCGTGGCCAGGCAGCGCGGCCAACCCGTCGCGAGCGGCTTCGCGATCATGTTCCTGCTGACCGCGAATGGCGATCAGCGTGGCCCAATCGCCTTCGAGCGTGGCGGCGCGACGGGCGAGTGCGAGGCGTTCACGATCGGTTTGGAAGGCGTCCACGTCGTCATGCAACGCCTTCGTCTCGGCGGCCATGCCGTCGATCTCCCGCCGCAGAGCGGCGATCCGCTCAAGCCAAGCGACTGCCTTCCGCCCCGTCTCGACCTTCGCGGCCCAGGCGGCTTCGGATTGGATCGCGGCGTCGCATTCGCGTTGGAGGGCAAGGGCTTGATCGGCGTCGAGCACCGCGATCCCGCGGGTTTCGGCTTCGAGAAGCCCCAGCGCGTCGCGCGCCGCGGCGAGCCGCTCATGAACGAGGATCGAAATCCGGCTGTAGATCTCGGTGCCGGTGATTTGTTCCAAGATCGGCGCTCGCTCGTCGGGCCCCGCCTGAAGAAACGCGGCGAAACCACCCTGAGCGAGCAGCATGGAGCGGGTGAAGCGATCGAAATCCATCCCGGTCGCATCGACGATGCGTTCGGCCACGCCGCGGATCGAGCTGTCGACGATGTCGCCGGAATCGGCAAGGATGATTTCGTGCTTGGGGGCCTGGAGTTCGCCGGTGGGCTTCGTGCGGGCCCGGCGCTGGCTCCAATGGCAGCGGAAACGACCCTTCTGGGTTTCAAACGTCACCTCGGCAAAGCAATCGCCCGTTTGGCGCGACATGATTTCGTTGCCGCTCGCGTTGACCTTGCTCAGGCGCGGCGTCCGGCCGTAGAGCGCGAGGCAGATGGCGTCGAGAATCGTGGACTTGCCGGCGCCAGTCGGCCCGGTGATGGCGAAGATGCCGTCCGCGACGTACGCCGGATGCGTCAGGTCGATCGTCCATTCCCCGACCAGGGAATTGAGGTTCTTGAAGCGGATTTGGAGAATCTTCATCGCCCGTCCTCCTCGGGAGGCGTGGCGGCATCCTGGGCCTGGACGACGATTTCGCGGTAGGCGGCGCGGAGGCGGTCGCGCTGCTCCTCGGGAACATCGTGGGCGCCGAGGCAGCGATCGAACACCTCGAAGGCGTCGAGGTCGCCGAGGGACTCCTCGTCGCGGGTCGATTCCAGCGCGCGGTCGGCGATACGCAGGTTCTTGATCCTGAGGATTTCGAGCGGCGAACCAGCGACGGCGTCCGCGAGGCGTTCGCGCAGATCCCCGACGACCGCATCGCCCTCGTAGACGATTTCGAGCCAGACCGGGGCGCCATCGGCCTTCAGGACGCGCAGACGGGCCTCGATCGCGTCGAGGTCGCCGCGCACGCATTCAAGCTTCTGGAACACCGGAACCGTGATCGTGGTGATCTGCGGGCCGGCGCCGTCCCGCGGCGCCTGGGGATCGAAATCCACGACCACCACGCTCTTCGGCTGCGCCGCTTCGCCGAACCCGATGGGCAGGGGCGACCCGCTGTAGCGCACCGTCTCGCGGCGGCCGACCGTCTGGGGGACGTGGAGATGGCCGAGCGCGACGTAGTCGAAACAGGAGGGAAAGGCGTCGGCCGGAACCTGTGCGAGGGAACCGACATAGAGTTCGCGGACGCCATCGCCTTCGACGGTCCGGCCGCCGGCGGCGAAGAGGTGCCCGACCCCGACGATGGGCAGCGGATCGGCCGCAGCGGAGTGTTCACCGGACGTCAGGGCGTCGCGGAGCCCAGCGGCGGACGTGCCGACCTCCTGGTAGTGGCGGACGATGCCCTCGACGAGCTTCCGGCTCTTGTCCTCGACGGACTCCCCTGGCGCGACTTGGCGGACGTCGCGATCGCGCAGATAGGGCACGGCGCAGACAATCCCCAGCGCGTTGCCGGGCGCGGTCGGCGGTTTCCGAGAATCTTTCGCGATGACGACGACCTCGTCGCGGGGCTGCGCGGCGGCCAGGCCGACGACATGGACGTCGAGGGCCTTGAGGAGGGATCGGGGCGCGTCGAGGAACGCCGGCGAGTCGTGGTTGCCGGCCACGACGACGACTTGGCGGCCGGCCTCGGCGGCGACGCGCCCGAGGAAGCGGTAGTACATCTCCTGGGCGTGGTTGGAGGGCGCGCTCGAGTCGAAGACGTCGCCGGCCACGATCAGGACGTCGATGCGCTCGCGCTCGACCGTCTCGTACAGCCAGTCGAGAAACGCCTGGCATTCATCGTCGCGGCGGCGACCGTGGAGCGCCCGCCCCAGATGCCAATCGGAAGTATGGAGAATTCGCATGGTTCTGCTCTTTCCGGCGGATTCTACCATGCGTTCAGGCGGCGGTCACGAATTACCTCTCGGTTTCACTCAAAAACTGCCAATCAGGCCATAGTACTGTTTCAGCGTCTCAAGACTCTTTTGCATTGCCACCCACAATAGCCAGCTCAGCACAAGGATTACAACCGTCCAGATGATCTTCCAGATTCTTGTTGTTTTGGGCTGCCACCAGATCAGAGGAAGCGCAAAGGGACCGACGCAACAGATGGCAATGACAATGAATGACGTACGGAAGTAGAACGGGATCTTGTTTCCGCTCGTGGATTGTGGGACGTATCCGTCAAGGAACTCGCCGCAATGCTTGCACTTGATCGCTTCCTCTTGAATTTCTTCAGCACAAAATGGACACTTTTTCATCTTGTTATTGAGTCGACTTCGCACGACGGCTCTTTGTAAGGAGGACGGTCGGGAGTGTAGGTTCCAGTCCAGTTCCAGTCAAGCCAGAATACAACCGAAAGTGGAGTGCGGCGTTCTTGCGCATGCGGGGGCGTTCTGATAGAATGCGCCTCATCTGGGAATCTCTCACACCAACCGAATTTCAAGGCAACAAACAACATGGGCACTTTGTTCGGAACGGACGGCGTCCGCGGCGTGGCCAACGTCCACCCGATGACCGCGGAAATGGCGATGGCGATCGGCAGGGCCACGGCCTACGTCCTCAAACGCAACCACAACGGACTCAACCGCATCCTCGTCGGCAAGGACACGCGTCTCAGCGGCTACATGCTCGAGACGGCGCTCACCTCGGGCATCTGCTCGATGGGCGTCGACGTCCTGCTCACCGGCCCCCTGCCCACCCCGGGCATCGCCTTCCTCACGCGCTCGATGCGCTGCGTGGCGGGCATCGTCATCTCCGCCTCGCACAACCCGTACGAGGACAACGGCATCAAGATCTTCTCGTCGCTGGGCTACAAACTCAACGACAACCTCGAGGGCGAGATCGAGCGCCTGCTCCAGTCCAGCGAACTCGTCAACGTCCGCCCGCCCGCCTCCGAGATCGGCCGGGCCAAGCGCATCGACGACGCCGGCGGCCGTTACATCGAGTTCTGCAAGAGCACGTTCCCGGCGGAATACGACCTCGCGGGGATGCGCATCGTGCTGGACTGCGCGAACGGCGCCTCCCACCGCGTCGCCCCGACGATCTTCACCGAGCTGGGCGCCGAGGTCCACACGATCCACGCCGAACCCAACGGCCTCAACATCAACGAGAACTGCGGTTCCCAGCACACGGCCGACCTCAGCCGCAAGGTGCTTGAGACGGGCGCGCACATCGGCCTCGCCTTCGACGGCGACGCCGACCGCCTGATCGCCGTCGACGAGACGGGCGCCGAAATCTCCGGCGACCACGTGATCGCGATCTGCGCGCGCCACCTCCAGTCCATCGGCC
>CAYVJM010000108.1:0-7616 GCA_964451695.1 uncultured Lentisphaerales bacterium
TTGTCCTGCTCGTTCTGCGAGGAGTGCATGCCGGGGTCGTCCGCCGAGATGACGACGAGGCCGCCGTGGGCCCCGATGTACGTGTAGGTCATCAGCGGATCCATGGCGACGTTGAGCCCCACGTGCTTCATGGCGACGAGGGCGCGGGCGCCGGCGATGGAGGCGCCGATGCCGACCTCCATGGCGACCTTCTCGTTGACGGACCATTCGCAGTCGATCTGGCCGCCGAACGTGGCGATGTTTTCGAGGATCTCGGTGCTGGGCGTGCCGGGGTAGGCGGCGGCGACGTGGCAGCCTGCGCGCCAGGCGGCGCGAGCGACCGCTTCATTGCCCGATAGCAGTTGTCTGTTGCTCATGGTCTCGACTCCGGTAAAAAAGACCATCTTACCTGATTTGCCCTTGGGTGTCGAGCGGCCATCGCCGCCATGGGTCGCCGCCGCGCTCCTGAAAACGGTTGAGGCGGGGCTGCGTTCTATGCTAGGCTTGCCGCGTAATCGGGATACGGAGGACGCGCGCATGAAACGACTGGAGGACAGGCTGGCGGCGGGCGAAGTGCTTCTGGTGGACGGGGCGATGGGCACCTTCCTCCAGAGTCTCGGGCTGGCGGCGGGCGAATGTCCCGAGGCGTGGTGCCTTTCGCACCCTGGCGAGGTGAAGTCGGTCCACCGCGCATACCGAGAGGCGGGCAGCGACGTGGTGGAGTGCAACTCCTTCGGCGGGTCCCGCTGCAAGTTGCGCCACTATGGGCTTGCCGACCGAGTCGCCGAGATCAACCGGACCGCCGCCGCCCTCGCCCGCGAAGTCGCCGGCGCCGACCAGCACGTGCTCGGGAGTCTCGGCCCGACAGGCGAATTCATGGAACCGTACGGCGAAGCGGCGGAGGCGGATATCTACGCGGCCTTCGCCGAACAGGCCGAGGCGCTCGCGGCGGGCGGCGCGGACGCGGTCGTCGTCGAGACGATGTCCGCCATCGAGGAATGCTGCACGGCCGTGCGCGCCGTGCGCGAGCGCACGAATCTGACGGTCGTTGCGAGCTTCACGTTCTCCCCGCGTCACGGCGGCGGCTACGCCTCGATGATGGGCGTCTCCCCGACACAGTTTGCCGAGGCCGTCCTCGCCGCCGGCGCGCACGTCATCGGCGCCAACTGCGGCCTGGGTCCCGACATGATGGTCGACATCGTGCGCGAATTGCGCGCCGCAGTTCCGGGCGCGCCGCTGCTGGCGATGCCCAATGCCGGCATGCCCGCGCTCGTGGACGGCCGGACCGTCTTCCGGGAGACGCCGGACGACCTGGCCCGGAAGGCCGTCGTTCTGCGCGAGGCGGGCGCCTCGCTCATCGGCGGATGCTGCGGCACGACGCCCGACCACATCCGGGCGATGGCCCGGGCGCTGCGAACGCCCCGCGCGCCGGCCTAGGCGCGTTCGACGGACAAATCAACCCGTAACGGAGGCAGGCCATGGACACGAAGATCATCTCCCTCAATGCCCGCGAAATCCTCGATTCCCGAGGCAACCCCACCGTCGAGGCGACGATCCAGCTCGGGTGCGGCATCTACGCCCGGGCGGCGGTGCCCTCGGGCGCCTCCACGGGCGAGAACGAAGCCCTCGAGCTGCGCGATGGCGACGCCGCCCGCTATGGCGGCAAGGGCGTGCTCAAGGCTGTCGCGAACGTGAAGGGCGCCATCGCCCGGGCGGTCGTCGGACGCAACGCCGCCGACCAAGCCGGCCTCGACCAGGTCATGCTGGATCTCGACGGCACGCCGACGAAGTCGAACCTTGGCGCCAACGCGATTCTCGCCGTATCCCTCGCCGCGGCCCGCGCATCCGCCCGGGCTGCGGGCACGCCTCTCTACCGCCACCTCGGCGGCGCCCGCGATGCATGGACGCTTCCCGTGCCGATGATGAACATCGTCAACGGCGGCTCGCACTCCGACGCGCCGATCGCGTTTCAGGAGTTCATGATCCGCCCCGTCGGGCTGCCCTGCTTCCGCGAGGCCCTGCGGGCGGGCGCCGAGGTATTCCAGGCGCTCAAGAGCATTCTCAAGAAGCGGGGTCTCTCCACGGCGGTCGGCGACGAGGGCGGATTCGCGCCGGTGCTCAAGGGCACGGAGGACGCGATCGAGACGATCCTCGCGGCGATCGACAAGGCGGGCTACCGGGCGGGGCGCAAGGGCGAGGGGCAGATCGCGCTGGCGCTCGACTGCGCCGCCTCCGAATTCTTCGCCGACGGCGTCTACGACTATGGCAAGTTCGAGACCGCCGCGCGCGGTGCGACGGGCGCGGCCCGGCGGCTCGACAGCGCGGCGCAAGTGGCCTATCTGGCCGAACTCGCGGCCCGGTATCCGATCGATTCGATCGAGGACGGCATGTCCGAAGACGACTGGCCCGGCTGGGTCGCGCTGACGAAGCGGCTGGGCGGTGCGTGCCAGCTCGTGGGCGACGACCTGTTCGTCACGAACGTCGCGTTCGTCCGCCGCGGCATCGCGGAGGGGGCTGCCAACGCCATCCTAGTCAAGGTCAACCAGATCGGCACGCTCACCGAGACGCTGGCCACGGTCGCGCTGGGCGCGTCGGCGGGCTATGCGTCGATCGTCTCGCACCGTTCGGGCGAGACGGAGGACACGTTCATCGCCGACCTCGCGGTCGCCACGGGCTGCGGCCAGATCAAGACCGGTTCGCTTTCGCGCTCCGAGCGCGTGGCCAAGTACAACCGGCTGCTGCGCATCGAGGAGGAGCTGGGCGCGTCCGCCCGCTACGGCGCCTAGGCGAGCGCCGACCGGGGCGCGGCGCCGTCGGCGGGACCCAGCGCCCGCAGCGCGGTGGCGCGACCGTCGATCGGGATGCCGTCGAGGTGGTAGCGGATGAACAGCCCGAGGAAGCGCAGGAGCGCGTGGACGGCGGGTCCGCCGAGGCGGGCGATCGCGGACTGGGGGCCGAGGGAGGCGGAGCGGCGCATCGTCTCGAAGAGTTCGACCGTGCGCGGGGAGACGGCGATCAGCGGATCCCCGGGGTCGCCGGGCGCGTGTTCGCGGCAGCAGTACGTGCCGGAGGCGAGGTTGAAGCGGGCGGGCGCGGCGGCGTCGGGACCGCAGGCGGGGCACGGCGCGAAGTTCGGGGCGAGGCCGCAGATGTCGAGAATCTTCGCCTCGTACCGGGCGAAGACGGCGGCCGGCGGCGGACCGGAGCGGTCGGCGACGAAGTCGAGCGTCTCTGCGAGCAACCGGTAGAGGGCGCGGCCGGACGCCTGGCCCTCGCTCGCGTGGTTCGCGAGGGCGGCGAACCAGGAGGCGCATTGCGCGGCCCGCCAATTCGCGCGGAGGGACTCGCGCGGCGCGAGCGGCGAGCATTCGCGCGCGACGTGGACGCCCGCGTGCTCCCGTTCGTAGTAGAGCAGCTCGCAGGTGTAGAAGAGGTCGTACTGCCCCAGAAAGGCGCTCTTGGGTCGCACAGCCCCCTTGATCGAGGTCGTCAGCCGGGTGCCGTCCTCGGCGAGCCAAGCCACGATGTGGGAGGTCCTGGAGAACAGGAATATCCGCAGGACGATGGCTTCGGTCTTGGCGATCATCCCAGCAGCCGCAGGATCAGGAAGAAGCTGATCGCGTAGTAGATGAGCAGGGCGGAGATGTCGTTCATCACCGAGACGAACGGGCCGGAGGCGACGGCGGGGTCGATCTTCAGGCGGTTGAGCAGCACGGGCACGACGGCGCCGAAGCCGGCGGCGAAGCCCATTGCGGTGAAAAGGGCGAAACCGATCACGGCGGCGAGGTAGAAGGGCGAACAAGGCATGGCCTCGGCGGGCGGCGAGAGGTGCATGAGCGCGACGGCCCAGATGAAGATGCCGAGGCCGCAGACGACGCCCATCAGCGCGCCGGTGCGCACCTCGTGGAAGAGCAGTCTGCCCAGAGCCTGGCGGCGCGCCGGACCGGCGGCGATCTCGCGGATGAGCAGGACGCTCGATTGCAGACCGGTGTTGCCGCCCATGGCCATGACGTTGGGGATGAACGCGGCGAGGATGACCAGGGAGCTGAAGTGCTTCGAATAGAGGTTCAGCAGCGTGCTGGTGACGACGCCGCCGAGGAGGGTGATCGCCAGCCACGGCAGGCGGATCGCGCAGCTCCGCAGGATGGATGTGTTGCCGAGTTCGTCGTCGTCCGATCCGGCGAGGCGGAAGATGTCCTCCTCGGCCTCCTCCTTCACAACGTGGAGCACGTCGTCGTGCGTGATGCGTCCGAGCAGCGCGCCCTGGGCGTCGACGACGGGGATCACGGAGAGCGAGTATTTGCTGATGGTGCGGGCGACCTCCTCCTGGTCCATGTCGCTGCGCACGGTGAAGGGCTCGCAGTTCATGATCTCCGCGAGCTTGATGCTCCGGTCGTGCTGCTTGAGCAGATCCCAGATCGTGACGGTGCCGACGAGGCGTTCCGCGTCGTCCACGATGTAGATTTGGTAGACGTGCGAATCCTCCTCGTGCGCGGCGATCGCGTCGAGGGCCTCGAGGACGGTCTGCGAGCCGTGCATCCGGACCAGATCGGTGGTCATGATGCCGCCGGCGGAGTCCTCCGGGTAGGTCATCAGCTTGCGGACGTCCTCGGCCTCCTCCTCGTCCATCCGCTCGATGACCTGGGAGCTGAGGCTCTTGTCCAGCTCGCCCAGGACGTCGGCGGCGTCGTCGGGCTCCATCTCCTCGAAGAGGTCGGAGATTTCCTCGGGCTCCATCTCCTCGGTGATCCCGGCGGCGATCTCGGGGTCGAGTTCGGCGAGGACGTCGGGCTTGACGGAATCGGGGAGCACCTGGAAGAGGGACTCGATGACGTCGGGGCTGTAGTGGCTGATGAACTCGGCGATGTCGGCCGGCTGGAGGCAGGCGATGTCGGAGGCGGCCTGGCCCCACAGCCCCTGGTCGATGAACGTGGCGACGCGCTCGGCGAGCTCCTTCATGCGTTCGTCAAACATGGCGGCCTCCGCGGGGAGTTTTGAAGAGCCCGGCGACGAGGCCGAGCGCTTCGGCGCGCCGGATCCAGGCCAGCTCGCGGCGACGCATGGCGGCGAAGCCGGCGGACGAGGCATCGTCCCCGCCGGCGAGGTGGTCGAAGCCGTGGGCGATGTAGAGGGCGAGCTCGTGGTCGGGAGACCAGGCGAGGTCGCGTTCGGGCGCGGTCAGGTCGAGGGCGGCTCGGTCGGTGCCGCGGCGACGGGCGAGGGCGGCGTTGACGAAGATTTCGGCGGAGGCGGGGAAGCCGGGCGTCGCGGCGTAGGCGAGGGTGACGACATCCGTCTCGCCGGGGGCGCCGAGGGCGTCGCGGTGGACGCGGGCGATCGCGGCGGAACCGATGAAGGACAGCGACACGGCGCCGGGCCGCGCCGAGGCGCGCCGCAACGCCCAGGGGGCGAGCGTCTCGGCAAGACGCCGGACGGCGGCGAGGTCAAGCGCCGGGCTGCGCAGCCGGGCTTCGAGGTTCAGCGTCATTTTTCGCCTCCTTCGGCTTGTCGTCGGACGGATAGGCGACGCGGGCGTGCAGGATGTTGGTCAGGGAGGTGGTGAACGTGCGCTTGACGAGTGCGACGTCCAGAAAGCTCAGCGGGCAGCAGTCGAGCTGTTCGTCGTCGATCTTGCCGGAGACGATGTTGTTGACGAGATTCTCGATCGCGCCGGGCACGGGGCGCTCGAGGCTGCGCGAGGCGGCCTCGATGGAGTCGGCGAGCAGGACGATGCCGGACTCCTTGGTCGTGGGCCGCGGGCCGGGGTAGCGGAACTGGCTCTCGTCGACGGCCTCGGGCTCCGCGCCGGAGGCCGCGGCCTTGGCTTTGGCCTCCTCCTTGGCCTTGTGGAGGAACCAGTGCATGACGGACGTGCCCTGGTGTTCGCGGATGATGTCGCGCACGGGCGGCGGAAGGTTGTAGTGGAGCGCGAGCCCGATGCCCTCCTTGACGTGGGCGGCGATGATCACGGCGCTCATGTTCGGGGAGATCGCGTCGTGGGGGTTGCCCTGCTCCTGGCGCGCGTTCTCGGTGTAGTAGTTGGGCTTGGTGAGCTTGCCGATGTCATGGTAGTAGGAGCCCACCCGCGCCAGCAGCGCGTTCGCGCCGATGCGGTCCGCGGCCGCGGCCGCGAGCGTGGCCGTCACCATGCTGTGGTGGTACGTGCCGGGCGCGGCGAGGGAGAGCTTCTGGAGCAGCGCGTGGCCAAGATCCGCGTAGTCGTTGAGGCGGATGTTGCTGCAGGCCCCGAAGAGGTGCTCCATGAGCGGCAGCAGCAGGACCGTCGCCGCGAACGCGAGGCCGGCGGAGACGACCGTGGAACCCGCTGCGAAGAGCGTCTTCGCGAGCAGGTCGTCCGTGAGCCCGTCGACGGCGAGGCCGGACGTGAAGAGAACGACAACGCCGAGCATCTGCACGCAGCCCCCCGCGATGAACGCCCGCAGCAGCGCCGTGCGTCGCTTGACGTTCGCCGTCAGGCGAGGCGCGGCTACCGCCGCCACGAGGCCTCCGGCCAGCGCGGGAAGCGCCTCCGAGCCCGGAACGAACACCTGGTTGAGCAGGGTCGAGCCGATTCCCACCGCGATGCCGGCCGCGGGGCCCGCGAGCAACGTGGCCAACGCCGGCGCGAAAAGCAGCGGAAAGAGGAACGGCGCCACGCGCGCCACCTCGAAGTCCAGATGCCGCTCCAGCACCGGCCAGGCAGACACCGCGACGCAGAACGACGACAAGGCGGCGCTCGAGACGCCCACCAGGCAGAGCATCAGGATGCGCGAATTGCGCCGCAGGAGGTCGGGGACGACGAGCCCCATCAGGACGCGCGCGCAGAGCAGCGCGACGAACGCCGCCCCGAGCGTGTGGGGAAGCTGCGCTCCGAACTCGCCCGCCTCCGTCTGGCCGCTCCAGAACGCGAGTCCCAGCGCGGCGCCTGCGACGAGCAGTCCGTAGAGCAGGGCGAGGACGGTCCCGTTGCGGAACGAGACGTCCTCGATACTCGCGAGAAACTTCCGCTCCCGGCTCCCGACCTTCTTGAGCCGCGTCTTGGAAATTTCGATTTTCATCGCCGTGGCGCCGGGCGGGAACGGATCAGCCGTTCACCCGCTTGAATTCCGCCATGAACGCCACCAGATCGGCGACGCCCTGCGGCGGGAAGGCATTGTAGATCGAGGCGCGGATGCCGCCAACGGAGCGATGGCCCTTGAGACCTTCGAAACCCACCTTCTTCGCCTCCGCGACGAACTTCGCCTCCAGTTCCTCCGACGGCAGGCGGAAGGTCACGTTCATGTCCGAGCGGCATTCCTTCACCGCCGTGCCGCGGTACCAGCCTCCGCTGACGTCGATCGCGCCGTAGAGCTTCGCGGCCTTCTCGGCGTTCTGGCGGTAGAGGGCGTCCCGGCCCTGCTTCTTCACCCAGCGCAGGACGAGCGCGAGGACGTAGATCGAGAAGCACGGCGGCGTGTTGTAGAGCGAGTTCTCCTCGATGTGCGTCGCGTAGCGCAGCATCGTCGGGAGGTTCTCGGGCGCCTTCGCCGCGAGATCCTTGCGGACGATCACCACGGTCAGGCCGGAGGGGCCGAGGTTCTTCTGCGCGCCCGCGTAGACAAGGCCGAACTTCGACATGTCGAAGGGGCGGGAGAGGA
>CAYVJM010000109.1:0-7536 GCA_964451695.1 uncultured Lentisphaerales bacterium
GGACGATCAGGCTCCGGGGCGTGGCGTTGTTGAGGATGTTCGCCGTCTCCTGCATTTCGACCATGAACGTGCTGCGCCCCCGCGCGATGTCGTCGCTCGCCCCCACGCGCGTGAACACGCGGTCCACGACGCCGATCGTGGCGGAGTCCGCCGGGACGAACGAGCCCGTCTGGGCCTGGACGACGATCATGGCGACTTGGCGGATGTACGTGGACTTGCCGGCCATGTTGGGCCCCGTCACGACCATGATCTGGCGCGTCGTGCAGTTCAGATCCGCGTCGTTGGGCACGAAGCGCTCCGCGTCGGGGAGCTGCTCCACAACCGGATGTCGCCCGCCGCGGATCAGCAGCGCGTCGCCCGCCGTCATTTCCGGGCGGACGTAGCCGAGGGCCAGCGCGCGGTCCGCGAATCCCGCGAGCACGTCGATCTCGGCCAGCGCCGCCGCCGTGCCTTGGATCGCGGCGGTCTCCCCGACCACCTTCGCCCGCAGCGCCTCGAAGAGCTGCGTTTCGAGGATGAGCGCGCGCGCCGAAGCGCCCGCGATCTTCTCCTCGCGTTCCTTCAGCTCGGGCGTCGTGAAGCGCTCGCCGTTGACGATCGTCTGCTTGCGCTGGTAGTTGGGCGGCACGTTCGCGAGCTGCGACGCCGTGACTTCGATGAAATAGCCGAAGACGTTGTTGAACTTGACCTTGAGCGTCTTGATGCCGGTGCGCGCGATCTCCTCGGCCTGGTAGGCCGCGATCCATGCGCGCCCGCTCGAGGCCGCGTCGCGAAGATCGTCCAGCTCGGCGTCCACGCCTAGGCGGATCAGGCCGCCTTCGTTGATCGTAGCCGGGGGCGATTCGACAAGCGTCGCCTCGATCGCCGCCACGAGATCCGGCAGGTCGTCGAGGCGACCCGCCGCCTTCGCCAGCAGGCTTTCGCCGCCGCGCGCGAGGGGCGCGAGGCGTTCGCGGATGGCGGGGACGGCGCGCAGCGCGGTGGCGACGGCCTGGATGTCGCGGGCGTTGCCGCGCCCGAGCGAAATCCGCGCGATCGTCCGCTCGAGGTCGCGGATGCCTCCGAGCTGCTCGCGCAGCGGCGTGAGCGCCGCGCGCGCCTGCGTCAGCGCCTCCACGGCGTCGTGGCGGGCGCGGATGGCGTCGAGGTCCTGCAGGGGCCGTGTGATCCAGCCGCGCAGCAGCCGCGCGCCCATCGGCGTGCGGGTCGCGTCCAGGACGCCGCAGAGGCTCGCCGAGGCCGCGCGCGACGGCCCCGGCAGCAGGTCGAGGTGGTCGCGCGTCGCCTCGTCGAGGATCATGTGCCCGGCCGTCTGGCAGAGGCGCAGGGCGCGGACGTGCGAGAGGTCGCGGCGCAGATCCTCGCGGACGTGCTGGAGGAGGGCGCCCGCGGCGGCCGCGACATGGGGCAGCCCCTCGCAGCCGAAGCCGTCGAGGGACGCCACGCCGAAGTGGCGGAGGAGCGCCGCGCGCGCGGCCGTCTCGTCGAAGCGCATCGCGTCCACCGGCGTGATGCAGCGCAGCCCAGCCTGCTTGAGCAGCGCCGCGAGCGCCGGATCGGGCGACCCGTCCGCGGCGGGGACGAGCCCTTCGCCCGGCGCCAGACGGCGGAGGGATTCCACGAGCGCGGCCGGCGCCTCGTGCGCCTCGACAAGGAACTCGCCCGTCGAGAGATCCAGCGCGGCCAGGGCGAGGCCGTGGGGGCCGCCGTCGGCGACGGCGGCGAGGTAGTTGTTGCAGTCGTCGCGCAGCACGCTCTCTTCGGTGACGGTTCCGGGCGTGACGATGCGGGTGACCTCGCGCCGGACGATGCCCTTGGCCGTGGCGGGGTCCTCCATCTGGTCGCAGATGGCGATCTTGAGGTTTGCGCGGACGAGTTTCGCCAGATAGGCGTCGAGGGCGTGATACGGAATCCCGCACATCGCGTAGCCGTTGCGCTTCGTCAGGGCGACGCCCAGCACCGGGGAAGCGCGGCGGGCGTCCTCGAAGAACATCTCGTAGAAGTCCCCGAGACGGAACATGAGGATCGCGTCGTCGGAGATTTCCGCTTTGATGCGCTGGTACTGGCGCATCATCGGGGTCAGGGTCTCAGCCATGGTGAACCGTCGTCTTCCTTGTCGTGGGGGTCATCCGGGGATTCTACCATCTCGCCGCGCCTCATGTCCACCACCCCTGCGTCATTATCGGATTGACTCCGCCGGCCCGAAATGGTTTATTACTGGCGACTTTCACGAGACGTTAGCTCAGTCGGTAGAGCACGTGACTTTTAATCACGGGGTCGCGGGTTCGACCCCCGCACGTCTCACCAGATTTTCGCCGAACTCCGGGGGCGGAGTCGCGGCGACGCGGACGCGCACCCCGGTGTCGGGATGGTCGAAGGCGAGGGCCGCCGCGTGAAGCAGATGGTGCGGGCCGAACGGGCCGTCCAGCGGCCGATCCGGTCCGTAGGTGGCGTCGCCGACGATCGGGTGGCCGATCGATGCGAGCTGGCAGCGGATCTGGTGCGTCACGCCGGTGGCGATGGCCACCTCCAGCAGCGTGCGTCCGCCTCCGGTCCGCAGGGGCTTGTAGAACGTCTCGGCGAAGAGGGCGCGCTCGCCTTTCGGAAGCGTCGCGGAGGCGACGCAGCGCATGCGGCCTCGGAAGGAGGAGCAGTGTGCGAGCCAGCCGGAGACGCCGCCGGGCTTCGTCACTTCGCCGTGGACGACGGCGAGGTACGTCTTCTCGACTGCGTGCGCGGCGAACTGGCGGCGGACGGCCTCGAACGCCGGCTGCGTCCGTGCGCAGAGCACGATCCCGGAGGTGCCGGCATCGATCCGGTGGAGAAACCCCGGCATGGCGGGGTCGTCGCCCACCCCGGCCATGCCGGGGAAGCGCGCGGCGAGCGCGTTGGCCAACGTTCCCGTCTCGCCCGGTTCGACGGGGTGGCACGGCTGGCCGCCCGGCTTGTCGACGGCCAGAACGGCGGCGTCGGCGAGCAGGATGCGCAGGTCGCCCGCCTGCGGGATCGGCGCGCGGTCGGCGCGCTCGAACAGACGGTGCAGGGCGACGACTCCGCCGGGGCGTGGGGCGGCGGACTTGGCGGCGGGGCGTCCGTCGAGGAGGACGTCGCCCGCGGCGAAGGCCGCGTTGACCAAGGCGCGGGAAGAGGAGGGGAAACGGGCGAGGACGGCCTTGTCGAGGCGGTCCAGCCGTTCGTCAGCGGCGTCGAGGGTGAAGACGATGTCCTGGATCACGCCGGCGCGTCTCCTGGGGGACTCCGCAGGGGCGGAGAAATTCGGCCGTGGTCGTCAGCGCAGGTAGCGCGCGGCCAAACCGAGGATGAACAGAGCCAAGACGACCACGAGGGTGCGTTGCTCGCCGCCGGAGAGGGACGTGGAGGCCTTGACGATCGCGAGACCGAGGCGGAGGGCTCGGCCGGGCGCCCTGGGGGCGCCGCGGCGGGGCTTCACGGCGACTCGGGCTCGGCCGCCATGCCGATCACTTCGCGCACCATGCCCTGGGCCTCCTCCTGCATCTTGCAGACGATGGCGAGCTGGGCGCGGACGCGCTCGCGAACGGCCCGGCGGCCTTCGTTGATGCGCAGGGCGTTTTCGCGGAATGTGCGCAGCTCGTCAAGCTCCTCCTCCATCTCGGACATCCGAGCTTGGAGCTTGGCGAGGTTCTGGCGGGCGTGGAGAAGCTGGACCGAGAGTTCCTCCGGCGAGGCGTCGAAATCGTCGATTTCGAGACCTTCGGGGATCGGAACGGTCACGGGCTTGCCGCACTGCACGCAAAGGATGACGAGACCGGCCCCGCGGGGGTCGATCGACAGGCTCTTGGAGCAGTGAGGGCATTCGAACGCGATGTCGGTCGCCGGGACGTCGTCGTCGTCCAGCTCGACGCTGGTTTGAACGTCCGTCTCTCCACCTTCGGCGCCGGAAGCGGCGTCGGCATCGTCAACCTCGGCGGTGCCCGTTTGTTCCGTGGACGCGGCATCGTCGATCTCGGGGGTGCCTTCTTCTTCTTTTGGGAACATGGCGACTCCTTTCGTTTTCGATGCGGCCGCTCACCGCCGCCGTGCCGGCCACGGGGCCGGAACCGGTCTTCGCAGGCTTTAGGCTTTGACGACGCGTCCCTGCTTGATGCAGGAGGCGCAGACGCGCATGCGCTTCACGGTGCCGTCCTGAATGGCGTGGACCGTGTGGAGGTTCGGGAGGAAACGCCGGGGCGTGACGGCCGTGGTGTGCAGACCGATGCCGCCCTTGTACTTGGCCAAGCCATGGCGGATGATCTTGTTGCCCTTCAGCGGACCCTTGCCGCAAATTTCGCAGACTCTTGACATGATGGTACTCCTTGCAAAGACAAGATACTGTATCCTATTGCGCGGTTCGTTTCAAGCCGTTTCTACGGTTCGTTTCGATCGCGCAGGGACCGGTGGCGGAGCTGGCCGCAGCTCGCGTTGACGCCGCGCCCCTTCGAACGCCGCAGCGTCGTGTTCACGCCGGCGCGCTCAAGGCAGGCCAGAAAGGCCTCGCAGACGCGCGGATCCGGCGTCTTTCCCGCGAACTCCGCCACGGGGTTCAGCGGGATCAGGTTGACGCGGCATTTCAACCCCTTCAGCAGCGCGATCAGCGCGCGCGCGTGCTCCGGCCCGTCGTTGAAGCCCGCGACGAGCGTGTACTCGAAGGTGATGATGCGGTTCGTCCGCGCCGTGTAGTCCCGGCAAGCCGCCATCAACGCCTCAAGCGGCCATTGCGACGCCACGGGCATGAGCGTTTCGCGCAGCGCCTGCGTCGGCGCGTGCAGCGAGACCGACAGCTCGAACTGCGTCCCCTCGCCAGCCAGACGCGCGATTCCGGGCACGACGCCGCACGTGCTGATCGTGATCTTGCGCGCTCCGATGCCCAGCCCACGCGGGTCGTTCATGAGCCGCGCCGCCTTCAGCACGGCATCGTAGTTGGCGAACGGCTCGCCGATGCCCATGAAAACGATGTTGTCCGGGCGGCTGCCGATGCGCTGCGCGGCCCGCACGGCCTGCGCCACGATCTCGCCGCACGCGAGGCTGCGCGTCACGCCGTGCAATCCGCTTGCGCAGAACGCGCAGTGAAACGCGCACCCCACCTGGCTCGACACGCATACCGTGGCGCGGTCTCGAGCCGGGATGATCACGGTCTCGATCATCTCGCCATCGTGGAGGTCCAGCAGCAGCTTCGTCGTGCCTCCGCCCTCTTCGGCCGCTTCGCGCACGCGCGCCGTGCCGTCGAGGTCGCGGAGCCGCGCCGCCAGCGCCTGGCGCAGCGCGGCGGGGACGTTGGTCATCGCGTCCCAGCGCTCGACTCGGCCGCCGTAGAGCCACTGCCCGATCTGCGTGGCGCGCCACGCCTGCCCGCCGCACGCCTCTACCGCCGCCGCCAGTTCCTCGGGCGTCAGCGAATAGGCGGAATCCATCGGCTCAACCGTGTCGGCGTCCATGGTTCAGCGCTCCTTCCGGTAGTGACGGGCGAAGTCGCCCGTCATGGTTTCAATTCGCCCGCCCGCCGCGTCCACGGCCACGAACATCGCGCCGGCGCCGGGATGCTTCGCGAGCAGTCCCGCGGACGCCTCCGGGCCGAGCACGAAACAGGCGGTCGACAGCGCGTCCGCCTCGGCCGCCGTGCGCGCGACGACCGTCACTTGCGCCAGACCGGCGACGGGCCGCCCTGTGCGCGGGTCGAGGATGTGGGTGTAGCGGCGTCCGTCCAGTTCGAAGAACTGCTCGTAGTCTCCGGAAGTCGCCACCGCCAGGCCGTTCCCGAGCTGGAGCATGCCGATCGCCTCGCCGTCGATGCCGCCGCGCGGATCGCGCACGGCGACCTTCCAAGGCGCGCCGCCGGGCCGCGCGCCGCCGCAGCGCATGTTGCCGCCGACGTTGACGATGACGTTCGTGAAGCCCGCCGCCAGGAGCCGTTCGAAGGCGACGTCCACGGCGTAGCCCTTGGCGATCGCGCCGAAGTCGAGGCGCATCCCCGCGAGGTTCAGCCGCGCGGCGCCATCCGCGCGCACCTCCACCTGGGCGAAGTCGCAGTGCGTCCGCGCCTCGGTCACGGCGACCTCGGACGGGGGGAAGGCGCGGTGGACGCCGCCCCGGAAGAAGCCCCAGGCCTCCATCAGCGGCCCGATGGCGGGGTTGAAGGCGCCGCCGCTGGCCTCGTGGCAGCGTCGGGACGCCGCCATCATCGTCTGGAAGTGGACGCCGGTTTCGGCGAATTCGCCGCTGCCGGCGCGGGCGTTGACGCGAGACACGTCGCTCGTCGGGTTGAAGGCCGAGAGCGCCGCGTTGACTTCCTCGACCGCGCCGCGGGCGATCATCAGCGCGGCGTCGGTCCCGGGGTCGTGGACGACGATGCTGGCGTATGTCCCCATGACCGGCCAGATCCGCTCTTGCGTAGCGGGCGCGCCGTTCTCGCGGCCGCATCCGACCGCCACCGCCGCCAGCGCGGCGACGAGCAAGCTGTTCGACATCGTTTTCATCGGTTGGGTCGTCGAGCTCGTTCCGGCCGACCCCTCAGCCCGGGCCCGCGCCTTCGTCGAACGGCTCGGCCTTCACCTTGCCGTTGGCGCCTTTGACGAGGATTTCGACTTTGCGCTCGATCTCCGAGAGCTTGGCCGAGCAGAGCTTGACGAGCTTCTGCCCCTCTTCGAAGGAGGCGACCATCGCGTCGAGCCCGGCCGTACCGCCCTCCATCTCCTCCACGATCTTCTCCAGCCGCTCGACGGCCTTCTCGAAGGAGAGGGGATCCGTGGCCTTGCCTTTTTCTTCTTTCATGCGGGGTCCTTTTTGAAACTGGATACTGGAAACTTGAAACTTGGGCCGCGCAACGCTTTTGCGATGTCGGCGGCGGCGATCCCTTCGATGCAGGCGAAGCTGCGGCACGGCTTGGTGTAGCCGAAGATCGAGCAGGGCGAGCAGGGCAGGGGTCGGGCGACCCCGGCGCCGCATCCTGCGGGCGGCCCCCATTTCGCGGGATCGCTCGGGCCGAAGACGACGACCGCCGGGGTGCCGACCGCCACCGCGAGGTGGGCGATGCCCGAATCGGGACCGACGAGTGCCGCGGCTGCGCGGCAGGCCGCCGCCGTCGCGGCGAGATCGAACTTCCCGCAGAGGTTCACGGCGCCGTGGCCGAGGCGCGCCGCAAGATCGGCCGCCGCCGCGCGGTCCTCGACCGCGCCGATCACCGCGAGGCCGAGACCGGCCTCGGCCGCGACGCCGCGACAGGCCTCGGCGAGGGCCGGCGCCGGGCAGCGCTTGCAGGGCGCGCTGCCGCCGGCGTGGACGAGGATGAACGGCGTTGCGGGCAGGAGCCCAGCCGGGAGCGCCGGCAGCGTGGCGTCCCGGAGGATGCCGGCGCGCGGGGGCAGGGTGCGGACTCCGCCGCATGCCGCCTCGAGCAGACGGCCGAACTGCGCGTCCTCCGGGCCGTCGAGATCGTAGCTCACGAGGTGGGTGTAGAGGCCGCGGCGGTTCGTGTTGATCTTGAAGCCGATGCGCAGCGGCGCGCGGGTGAGCGCGGCCATG
>CAYVJM010000110.1:0-7396 GCA_964451695.1 uncultured Lentisphaerales bacterium
CCGTCCGCATCACGTGGCGGTCGTAGACGGAGCGGTAGTAGCCGTAGTTCACGTGAATCGGCAGAAAATCCCGTCCGAATGCAAAACGTGGATTGTAAAAGAAATGCGACGCCGCATAAGGCGAGTTGTACACGACCAGATCCGAATCCACCGATATGTCGCGCCAGGGCAGGACAGGGTCGTCGACCTTGCAAGACAGAACCTCCGCTTCCGGAAACTCGGAATGAAGGGCCAGACAGGTGGACGCCAAATCATCGACCACGGCCCGAATGCCCGGCACGACGACGATGCGGGGGGCGAACAACGGATCCGCAATCATCCGCTCGAAAAGCGGCCGGGATGGAAACATCGCGGCGGACGAGACGAGAAAGGTGGCGCGGACGCGCGCGCCGGTCGCGACCCGGGCACTGATCCGGGCGACCTTGTCGGGGAACGCCGCCTGGTGCTCCGCGAAATCGATGTGCGGGTGGCGCGTCGTCTTCATCTGACGCCGGGCCGCCGCCAGCCGGGCTCGGTGGTGCGGGAGCAGGTCGGCATGGAGCGCAGGGTTCAAACGCCGCGCCACGCGAAGCGCCTTCCGCGGCGACTCCGCCCTCGGATTGTCTCCGAACGTCTTCACCTTGAGCAGCGGCATCCCGTGGATCGCCATCGCCCGCCCTCCCAGATACGCCGGAAGCACGCCATGCCGAATGCAGAAGTCCCTCGGGATGAAGGAGTCCCAGGCGAAGCCGGCTTCCTCCAGATGGCGCGTCAAGTTGAACTCGTATTGTTCGACCACGTTCTCCCGCGTGGGTTCGGGCAACTTGCGGATGGAGGCGATGAAGCCGGTGAAAGCCGCCGACTCGAAGACCCGGCGGTTGAACACGAGGAAGAAGGACTGGATGTGAAAGAACAGATCTCGAGTCTGCCGGTCGTGGATCTGATACGCCGTGAGACCCCAGAAATCGCAGGATCGCCCGGCCATCGTTTCAAATATTCCCTCGAAGGGATGGAAGGGGCCGTAGCAGGAATCGTTGCAGAACAGCAGCGCGTCCGCCGCATCCAATGCGCCGCTCGTCCGCGCCCAGTCCCATCCGCGGCGGTAGGAGCCGAAGTCGTATTCGCCGTGGCGCGCCACAAGCATGCAGGCGACGAGTCCCTCGAGCTTGGCGCGTTCGCCGGGGAACAGCGGATTGTCGGAGACGAAGACGATGTTGTCGCAGACCTCGCGGAGGCCGCGCAGATAGTGCAGCACGTAGGGCTCGATGGTTCCGTTGCCCGAATAGGAGGCGAAGACGGCCATGCGGCGGTGGACGGCGGGGCGCAACCCGAAATCCGCCGAGTACGACTCCGCGCCATCGGGGAACTTCGGCTCCCGCCCCGTCTCGAGCAGGGAGACGACCCGCCCGGCCTTCCGGCCGTAGCGTTCGTAGTGCAGGATCGCGGGAATTCCGGCGCGAGCGACATCCGGATTCATGTGCAGATATTCCTGGCTGCAGAAATCCCGGGAGGGATCATCGACGCACATCCGCCAGACATAGTGGAAAAGGCCGGGGAGTCTGGACTGGGCCAGGTTCGGGTGCTGCCGCAGATACCACCGTCCGTCAAAAACACCGGAGCGCAACACCCGCACCCCTTGCGCAAGAAGGCGGGAAACCCCATTGACAAACGGCTTCCGCCGCTCAATCCATCGCCCAATGGCCGTCGCAGACCCTTGTTCCGTGTTCATTTACCTTGGGCCCCCCTTTCCAGGCTGGCCCTGAAGCCCTTCCGCCTCGTAGACAGCGGCGACCGATTCACAGGGACCGTCCATGCGAACGCGTCCCGCCTCGAACCAGATGCATCGCGAACACAGCATGCGCACGTTTGCCAGACTGTGGCTCACAAACATCACCGTGGTCCGGCCGCCGGAGGCGACTTCCTTCATGCGGTCCACGCATTTGCGCTGAAACGCGGCATCGCCGACGGCCAGCACCTCGTCCACAATCAGGATGTCCGGCTCCAAATGCGAGGCGACCGCAAACGCCAGCCGCACATACATGCCCGACGAATAGCGCTTGACCGGCGTGTCAAGAAACGGCTCGATTCCCGAGAAATCGACGATGGCGTCGAACTTCCGGTCGATCTCGGTTCGCCGCATGCCGAGAATCGACCCGTTCAGGTAGACATTCTCCCGTCCCGTCAGCTCGGGATGAAAGCCCGTGCCCACCTCAAGCATCGATCCGCTCCGCCCGGAGAGGACGATTCTGCCGGTCGTCGGGGATGTGATCCGGGAGAGGATCTTGAGCATCGTCGACTTGCCCGCCCCGTTCTTCCCGATCAAGGCCACGGACTCACCCCGCTCGACCTGGAAGGAAACATCCCGAAGCGCCCAGAACGTCCGGCTCGCCGCAGAGGCGTCCACCTTCGAGAGGACATCGGGATTTCTTCCCGTCAGTTTTCGGAACCAATAGGTCAGCTCGTCCGAGACGTTGAGCCGTGCTACCATCCCCAGGCGGTACCGCTTGGATACATTTTCAACATCGATGGCAATGGGTGCTTTCATCCGCGTCTCTTCCTGTCAAACAACGTCAATGAAATCACGCTGTGCCTTGTTGAACCAAAAAAACCCGACAACGAGAACGACAAGCGTCAGCAAAACCCCGGGGACGAAGGCTTGCCAGCCCACCGGATTCATTCCCGAAAACGCATATCGGAAGCATTCCAGCGGCGCGGCCACGGGATTGCACCAAAGCAGCCGTTTCATGCGAGGGGTGACGCTCTGGGACGAGTAGAAAATGGGCGTCGAAAACATCCAGAACTGAATGAGGGTCGGCAGCAGATAACCCACATCGCGAAAGCGAACCGTCGCCGCGGCGATGCAAAGGCCGAAGGCAAGCCCCGTGACCACGACCTGCAGGACGAGCACCGGAGTCAACAGCACGAGGGGCCCCACCGCAATGGGCACGCCCTTCATCCGGTAAAACAGGTAGAAGAGCACCAGCACGAACAGATTGAGGCAGAACAACACCGCCGCCGTGACCATGTACGACAGCGGCAGCACCAGGCGGGGAAAGTAGATTTTGCCATACAGGCGCGCGTTTTCTATCAGGCTGACCGAAGTTCGCTGAAAGACATTGACGAACAGAAACCAGAAGATCATCCCGCTCATGTAGAAAAGCATGTGCGGCATTCCGCCGGTCGACAAATTGATCAGCAGGCCGAACACCACATAAAACACCATGGCCATCATGAACGGCTGGATGATGAACCAGACGGGCCCCAGCATCGACTGCTTGTACATCGTCGCCAGCGAACGTCCGGCAAACAGCGAGACCAAATTCCGATACTCCCAAATCTCGCGGAAATCGATCCGCCACCATTTGTTGTTCGCGTCAATAACAGTTGTCATAATTGCCGATTGCCGCGCATGCTCTCCGGCGGACATGGCGGGTTTCTTCTCTTTTGAAAAAAGCTTCAGTTAGTTTAGCGGCTGCCCCCCTGCAAAACAAGGCAAAAGAAAATGCGGTGAAAGAAAATGCGCCCCAACCGACGCGGAATATCCGTTGCCCGGGTGCCGCGATTAGTGTAATCTGACCCGCGATGCGCCCCTCTTTCACCCTGCCAGACCTCCAGAACCGAGCGACCGCCATCCGATGAAAAAAATAGCCCATTTTGGAGCCTTCGACCACGACAGCTATGGCGACCTGCTTTTCCCGCGAATACTGGAAATGCTGCTCCCGGATTTCGACCTCGTCCACGTCTCGCCGACCGGCCTCCCGTCCCGATGGACTGACGCCTGCCCCACCCTCAGCATCGCCGAGGCCATTCGGCGAACGGACTGGGACGGCGTCATCATCGGCGGCGGAGACATCATCCAATCGGGGGAATGGAGCACGGCAAAATGGCGGCAACATGCCGATATGCCTGCTTTTCATCTGGCGGGGCTCTGGGCGGGCGCCGCGTTCCTGTCCGCCAAACTCAACATCCCCGCCGCGTGGAACGCCCCCGGCGTCCCGAAACCCATTCCCGGCGAATTCTCCGACACCGTCCGCCTCGCGCTGGCCTGCAGCGATGTCGTGGCGGTTCGCGACAACCCCGGACGCCTTCATCTGGAGCCGTTCACCGACCGACCCATCACCGTCGTCCCGGACACCGCACTCGTCCTCGGGCAGCTCTGGCCGGCGGAAGGCAAGGACGACACGATTGTGCTCGCCGTCTCACGGGCGGACGCCCGCAAACACGCTCCAGCCATCAACGCCCTCATTCGCCAGTTCGGCACGCCCTCCGACGGAACGCCCCGCCACGTCGTCGTCGCCCCGCTGATGGCGTGGGAATTTCCCGACGGCACCCCGTCCGAGTGGCTGGACGCCTGTTCGATCCTCCCGCGCAAGGACGATCCCGGGACGCGCATCGAGGACACCGCGCGCCTGATCGGTCGATCCTCCGGTTATGTCGGCAACTCCCTGCACGGCCTCGTCACGGCGCTGGCCTACGGGGTTCCCGCCGTCCTAGTCCAGCCGGACGTCGGCTGGGCGCCCCACAAATACAGGGGCTTCATCGACAGCCTCGGCCTCGATCCCGCGTCGTTCATCGCGTCGACCTGGGCCGAGGCCGAAGGCAAGCTCCTCAGGCAACGCCAACCGGCGGACATCCAGTCCGCCTGCCTCCGCATTCGCGCGCATGCGGAGGCCATCCGCGCCCTGATGCAGGCGGGGCCGGTCGACAAGACCGCGATCTGGAGGCAGATTGCCGGCAAAGCCGGACGGGAGGCCGAGAGTCTTTGCCTGCAAGGCGTCTTCCCCGAGCAGATGCGGGATGTCGCCCGGGATAAAGCATCCAAGCACGACAGGCCCTCGGCCCAGCCTCCGGCCCGCGCCCGAACATCCAGCCCGTCGCGCAAGCCCTCACGGCTGGATCGATTCATTCATGCCCTCCATCTTCAAGGCCCTTACCACCTCGCCTGCCGCCTCTACCGCGCCTCCGTTCCCAAAACCCCCGATGGGCCGGCGTTGGCTTCGCCTCCTGCGAGCCCTGTCTCCGGGATTGCGCTGGCAAGACAACAGCACATGGTCCAAGCCCAGCGTGTGTTGCAGGATTTCCTGTTCGCAGAAGAAGTCCTCGATTTCACGCTGCGGGGAACGCCGCAGGTCTCCATCGTCATTGTAGTTTACAACCGCGCCGAACTGACCCTTGCCTGCCTGCGAAGCCTGCTTCCAACGCCCATCCCGCTCCAAATCATCATCGTCGACAATGCGTCGACCGATCTCACCCCAATGCTCCTGTCACGCATTCGGGGGGCGACGATCATCCGCAACAGCGAAAACCTCCACTTCCTACGCGCCTGCAACCAAGGTGGACATAAGGCCGACGGCACCTACATTCTTCTGCTCAACAACGACACCGAAGTCCTCCCCGGCGCGATTCCCCAGGCTATGGCCTGCATGGAACGGTATCCCGACGCCGGAGCCGTCGGCGGAAGACTAATCCTCCCCGACGGTCGGCTGCAGGAGGCCGGCGGGATCATCTGGCGGGACGGCATGTGCTCGGGATACGGACGCAGCGCCGATCCCGAGGACGGTGCCTACCTGTTTTCCCGACCCGTGGACTACTGCTCGGGAGCTTTTTTACTAACGCCCACGACAATCTGGAAAAAGCTCGGCGGCTTCGACAATCGATACTCGCCCGCCTATTACGAAGAAACCGACTACTGTCTGCGGCTCCGCAAAGCTGGACTGCAAGTTTATTACGAACCCAGAGCCTGCATCCGCCATTATGAATTCGGCAGCGCGCCTTCCACAGAATCCGCCGCGCAACTCATGCGGAAAAACCGTGAGACCTTCGCAGCCGCCCACGCCGATCTCACAAGCAACCGCCCCAGACTTGGCTCGGTCTCGGACATCCTGCTGCGATCCCCGCCTGAGATGCCTCGTCTACGCGTGCTGATTTTCGACGAACGCCTCCCGATCCTCAAATCCGGAGCCGGATACCCAAGAGCAAACCAGATGATGCGCACCCTGCTTGAACTGGGGTACGACGTCACGCTCTACCCCATTGTCGTCATGGAACGCGTGAAAAGACGATATGCCCTGTACGAGGACATCCCGCCTGAAGTCGAGGTCCTCGGCACACGACACTACGGAATAAACAATATTGACGCATTCCTGAACACGCGAAAAGGTTTTTATTCACTCGTCATCGTCAGCCGACCGTCGATCATGCGCCTTCTTCGCCCCCTCTTCAAGGCCAATCCGCACTGGCTGGCCAACCTGCCGTTGATCTATGATGCCGAGGCCATCTTCGCCTTGCGCGAATTTCGCATGAAGACCGCCCAGGGCCTCGTCGTGACCGATGAGGAGCGACAGACGGCGATCGAAGAGGAGATCGCGCTCTGCGACAACGCCAGAGCCGTGCTCGCCGTCTCTCGTGAGGAGGTGAAGCTTTTCCAGGATCGCGGACTCCCCGCGTTTGTCGTGGGACATGCCGTGACAGCAGAACCTGCCACGCCGGAATGGGATGCCCGTGCCGACTTCCTCTTTCTGGGGGCGATCATGGACGATTCAGGGCCCAACTTCGAAACGGTCACCGGATTCCTGGAGCACGTCTGGCCGGAACTGTCCCGCCGCCTGCCCGACGCCCGATTCATCATCGCGGGCACCAATACATCGCACCGGCTGACGCATGAACCGCTTCCGGACCGCGTCGTCGTGACCGGCGCGCTCGACACCCTCGAACCCGTCTACAACGCGGCCCGCGTCTTTGTCGCACCCACCCGGGCTTCCGCCGGGATCCCGTTGAAAGTCATAGAGGCCGCCGCGCATGGGGTGCCCGTCGTCTGCTCCAGCCTGCTCGCCCGGCAGCTCCAATGGGAGGACGGCCGGGAACTGACCGTGGCCGACGACGGCCCCGCGTTCGTGGACGCATGCGTCGCGCTCTACAACGATCCGGGGAGATGGCAGGCGCAACGTGATGCCGCGCGGATGGCCGTCGAGGCGCAGTACTCGCATAAAGCCTTCAAGGCGCAGCTCCTTCAAGCCATCGCCTCCAGTTGTGGAGAATCAAGTCGAATGGCACCCGCCGGACGCCAGATTTAGATTTTGCGGTTCCCCGCCGCGTAGTCCGTCTTGATCCCCGAGGAGGAAACCTCCGGGGTTCTTTCAAGATAGACGACTTCGCAGCCTTCTTCCCTGAGGAAGTCGAACTTGCCCCGCCAGTCGTCGCCCATGACGAAGCATGAGACGCCGTGCTCCTTGACGTCGGTGCGCTTCTGCTCCCAGGTCTCCTCGGGTATGACCTCGTCGACGTAGCGGATGGCCTCCAGGATCAGCTTGCGCTGCGCGTAGGAAAAGTAGGTGCGCTTGCCCTTCTCCCGCTCGTTGAAGGCGTCGGTCGAAAGCGCCACGATGAGATAGTCGCCTTGCTCCCGCGCCCGGCGAAG
>CAYVJM010000111.1:0-7383 GCA_964451695.1 uncultured Lentisphaerales bacterium
GGAGCGGCCTTCTTCGCGGGAGCGGCCTTCTTCGCAGGAGCGGCCTTCTTCGCAGGAGCCTTCTTCGCGGGAGCGGCCTTCTTCGCGGCGCACTTCGTCGCGCACTTCGTCGCGCACTTCTTGGCGGGGGCCTTCTTCGCAACGGCTTTCTTAGCTGCAGGCATGGGGTCTTCTCCTTTTTTCGGACGGTTGAGTCCTTGTTTTTTTGTATCACCGTCTCCAACGGAGGAGGCGTGTGTGTTGCTGGTCGGGTTATATACAATATGCCGAAACGATATGCAAGTAAAAAGTGGAAAATTTTTTTGAAATGGTCACGCGCAGATTGCGAACGACTTGCGCGAGAACGTCTTCTTCACGTTAGTTTTCTTTCCGGTCAACGCGTCTTCCGTCTCCGCATCGCCTTTTTCCGCGACGAGGATCGCGGAGTAAACCCGGAGCCGACCTTCTCACCGCAGCCGCTCTGGACGCGGTCGAAATGCACATGAAGGCAAAGACGGTGCTGCCCGATTCCATCCACCGCCGCATTGTGGTAGCATGGTGAAGAAGTCCAAACAAGGAAGACGAACGCGATGACGAACGCGATGACGAACACGATGACGAACACGATGACGAACACGATGACGAACACGACGTCGAACACGACGAAGAGCGCGATGACGTCCACGATGGAGACGACGATCATGGCGAAGTCGACGGCGGCGCGGCGCGCGCTGCTCGCGGCCATCGCGACCTTCGCAACCGCTGCCTGCGCCGTCGACGAAGACATCCTCGCCAACGTGCCCGCCGTGTCCCTCGGCTCAGGCGTGACGGCGCCCGCGGCGGCGCTCGAAGGCCCGCTGAAGTGGGAGACGACGCTCGCCGCGGGTCTCACCTACAAGCGCGGCAACACCGAGAGCGACCGGATGACGCTGGGCGCCACGACGGAGAAGTTCAAAGGGCAGACGC
Organism: uncultured Lentisphaerales bacterium; assembly: GCA_964451695.1. Lineage (GTDB taxonomy): Bacteria > Verrucomicrobiota > Kiritimatiellia > RFP12 > UBA3636 > JAAZAI01. Next base: position 946 of record CAYVJM010000111.1, read on the forward strand.
TGCTGCGCGCGTATGCGAACGGATCCTCCGAGACGGTGGACGTCGTGGACGAAGCAGGCCGTCGCGTGCGCGATCGCGCCGTCGGCGATGCGAAGGCCGGCGCGAACGTCAAGCAGCGCCTCGAGGGCTGCTACGTGTTCGGCGACTTCTGGATCTTCCACGACGACATGGCGGACATCCGCTACCGCGCCGTCGAAAGCGGCGGCGCCGGCGCGTTCCTCGTGGAGACCGCGCGCATGCGGCTGACCGCGGAGACCGGTCTCGCCTACATCCACGAGCGCGCGCCGGATCCCGACGACTACTTCGGCCTGCGCATCGCGGAGCGCCTCGACTGGCGGGCCACCGCGACGTTCGAGCTCTGGCAGACCTTCGAAGCCGTGCCGCGCTTCGAGGACTTCGAGAACATGCTCGCGACCTTCGAAGTCGGCGGCGCCTCGGCGATCAACGCGATTCTTTCTCTGGCGGTGAAACTCAAGATGGAGTATGATTCCGACCCGTCAGAGGACGTCGAGGCACTCGATGCGACGTTCGTCACGGAGCTGACCTACTCGTTCTGAACCTACCAGCCACGGAGACCCGGTGTTCGCCGACCTATACAGCCGCAGAGAGCTTGTCTGGATCCTCGTGCAGCGCAATCTCAAGATCCGCTACAAGCATTCCGCGCTGGGCTTTCTCTGGTCCCTGCTCACGCCCCTGCTGATGATCCTGATGTACGCGGTGTTCGCGAGCATCCTCAAGTTCAACACCGGCCGCCCGGACTACCTCCCCTTCCTCGTCTCCGGCATCGTCGTGTGGCAGTTCACCGCCGGTTGCCTCAACGACTCCCTGTCCTCCATCGCAGGCAGCGCGAACCTCGTCAAGAAGGTCGCGTTCCCGCGCGCGATCCTTCCCGTCTCCACCGTGCTGGCCAACGCCGTGAACTTCGCGCTGACGTTCGTCGTGCTCGTCGCGTATCTGCTCCTAGCGGGCGCGGCGGACTTCAGTTCGGCTCAGTGGCTGCTCGCCGGATTCACAATGCAGCTCGCGCTCGGCACCGGCGTCGCCTGCCTCTGCGCGACGTCGAACGTCTTCTTCCGCGACACGCAGCACATCGTCGGCATCGGTTCGCTCGCGTGGTTCTTCCTCTCGCCCGTCTTCTACAATCTCGAATTGCAGCTCGGCGCGCTCAAGTTCGCGCAGCCCCAACTCGGCGGCATCGTCTTCCTCAACCCCATGAGCGGCATCCTCGCGGCCTATCGCACTGGCCTCATGGGCCTGCCGCTCACGCCCGAAGTCGCGCCGGGCGCACCTCTGAACCCCGCCTGGCTGCTGCTCTCGGCCGCCGTCTGCATCGCCGTCCTCGCGGCCGGCGCGGCCGCGGTGCACGCCGGCGAGCGCCATTTCGGAGACGTGCTATGAACGGCGAGACGGCCATCGAAGTCAGCCACGTCGTCAAGCGCTTCCGCCTCGCCGCCTCGGCCGGGTCGCTGAAGACCGCCGCGCTCGACTGGATGCGCCGGCGCCCGCCCAGGACCTTCACCGCGCTCGACGACGTTTCCTTCGCCGTCTCCCGCGGCGAGACCCTCGGGCTCATCGGCGCGAACGGCGCTGGCAAGAGCACGCTGCTCGCCATCATCGCGCGCACGATGCACCCGACCTCCGGCGCCGTGCGCACGCGCGGCGTCGTCTCCTCCCTGCTCGAACTCGGTGCTGGCTTCCATCCCGATCTCACGGGCCGCGAGAACGTCCTCCTCTACGGCGCCATCATGGGCATCCCGCGCGAAACGATGCGTCGCCGCTTCGACGCGGTGGTGGACTTCTCCGGCCTCGCCGCCTTCATCGACCAGCCCGTGCGCTTCTACTCCTCCGGCATGTACGTGCGCCTCGGCTTCGCCGTCGCCGTCCAGGTCGATCCCGACATCCTGCTCGTGGACGAAGTGCTCGCCGTGGGCGACGCCGACTTCCAGCGCCGCTGCCTCGAGAAGATGGCGGAGTTCCGCCGCGCCGGCAAAGCGATGCTGATCATCTCCCACGACATGAACACGATCCGCGCCGTCTCGGACCGCATCGCCTACCTCGACCACGGCGTCCTCAAAGGCATCGGCGCGCCCCATGAGATGACCGCGCGCTACGGCGCGGACTCCGTCGCCGCCTCCGGCGGCCCCGCCAGCCGCGAATGGGGCACGGGCGAAGCGCGCATCGCCGCCGTCGCGATGGTTGACGCCGCCGGCGCGCCCTGCGACGTGCCGCCCCCCGACGCGACGCTGCGCTTCCGCATCGCCTGGCGAGCGCCGACGCGCATCGAGACGCCCACCTTCGGCTTCTCCATCGCCGACGCCGAGGGCCGGACGGTCTTCGGCAGCAACACCGAGATCGCCGGCTTCGATCTGCCCTTCATCGAAGGCGAAGGCGCGCTGACGCTCGCCATCGACGCCGCCGCGCTCAACGCCGGCGGCTACACGATGTCCTTCTCGCTGCACAGCCGCGACCACGCCATCAACTACCACCGCCTCGAGCAGACCCTGCCCTTCTATCTGCCCGGCCACGGGCGCTTCGACGGCGTCTGCCGCCTGCCCAGCACCTGGGCGTAGCGACAGAAACCTTTTCTTTCCGCCGGCGATTTCTGCTATACTGCACCCGATCAATGCGCCCAGTTCGCGGGCGCGACGCGGAGGATGCGCTCATGAATGGTTTCCATCGGCTGGCGGCGGCCGTTCCTGTGCTCCGGGTCGGCGACCCCGAGTACAACGTCGCGCAGATGCTTGAACTCTACGCCCGCGCATGCGACGAAGGGGCGGCGGTCGTCGTGTTCCCCGAACTCGCCGTCACCGGCTACTCCTGCGGCGACATGTTCGAGCAGCGCGCGCTGCTCGCGGCGGCGGAGACGGCGCTGGCCCGGTTCGTGGCCGCGACCACCGGACGGCGGACCCTCGCCATCGCGGGGACGCCGCTGCGCGTCGGCTCGCGCCTCTTCAACGCGGCGGCCGTGATGGGCGGCGGACGCCTGCTCGGGCTGCCCCTCAAGGAGCACCTGCCCAACTACCGCGAGTTCTACGAGAAGCGGCAGTTCCGCCCCGCCCACGAATTCGCCGGCCGCGTCGCGTCGGTCGCGGGCATGGAGGCCCCCGCCGGCGCCGGCCTCGTCTTCCGCTGCGGCAATGGACTGCGCTTCGGCGTCGAGATCTGCGAGGACCTCTGGGCCGTCGTCCCGCCCTCCTCCCAACTCGCCCTCGGCGGCGCCCAGGCCATCTTCAACCTCACCGCCGGCAACGAACTCGTCGCGAAGGCGGACTACCGCCGGAGCCTCGTCGCGAACCAGAGCGCGCGCCTCTGCGGCGCCTACGTGCTCGCCGGCGCCGGCGTCCACGAATCCACCGCTGACGTCGTCTTCAGCGGCCACGCCATGATCGCATTCAACGGCCGCCTCGCCGCCGAGAACACGCGCTTCGACCGCGAAGCGTCCATCGTCTTCGCGGACTTCAAGCCGGCGTGGACCGACAACCTGCGAGCCTGGTGGACGAGCTTCAACGACGACGCCCCGAGTGGGAACGTCGCGACCGTCGATCTCCCCGAGTTGCCCGAATCCCCCGACCTGCGCTATGCGGGGCTCTCGCCGCGTCCGTTCGTCCCCGACGACGCCGCGGCACGGTCCGCACGCTGCCACGAGATCTTCAGCATCCAGACGGCGGGGCTCGCGAAGCGCATCGAGCACGCAGGCGCGAAGCGGCTCGTAGTCGGCGTCTCCGGCGGCCTCGATTCGACGCTCGCCCTGCTCGTCTGCGCGAAGACCTGCGCGCTGCTCGGGCTGCCGCCGTCGTTCATCTGCGCCGTGACGATGCCCGGCTTCGGCACGAGCCGCCGGACGCGTGGCAACGCGGCGAAACTCGCGGCGAAGCTGGGCGCGGAGCTACGGACGATCCCGATCGGCCCCGCCGTGCTCCGCCACTTCAAGGACATCGGGCACGACCCCGAGCGGCGCAACGTCGTCTACGAAAACGCCCAGGCGCGCGAGCGCACGCAGATCCTGATGGACCTGGCCAACGCCGAGGGCGGACTCCTCGTCGGCACCGGCGACCTCTCCGAGATCGCGCTGGGATGGTGCACGTTCAACGGCGACCACATGTCCATGTACAACGTCAACGCCTCGGTGCCCAAGACGCTGATCCGCGATCTCGTGGAGCACCACGCCTCCGTCTCGGAGCCGGGACTGGCGACTGTGCTGCGCGACGTCATCCTCACGCCCGTCTCCCCCGAGCTGCTGCCCGGAGACCAGCACACCGAGGCCGTCCTCGGGCGCTACGAGCTCCACGACTTCTTCCTGTACTACTTCATGAAGTTCGGCGAGACGCCCGAAGGCCTGGCCGCGCTCGCGGAACAGTCGTTTGGGGACGCGACGACGTCGGCGGAGATCCACGACGCCCTCGCGATCTTTCTGCGCCGCTTCATCGGCCAGCAGTTCAAGCGCAACGCGGCGCCGGACGGGCCCAAGGTGGGCACGCTGGCGCTCTCCCCGCGCGGCGACTGGCGCTGCCCTCCGGATCTGAGCCCTACGGTCTGGCTCCGCTGATCCGCGCTTCGCGCACAATAAACGGCGGCGTCGTTCCGTTACGGCGGTTGAACGACGATGAAAGCAGATGAAACCCGTTTATGCCGACATGGAGGACGACGCCCTGTTCGAGGCGTATCACCGCCGAGGCGAGGAAGGCGCCTTCGCGGAGATGATGTCCCGCCACGCCCAGCCGCTGATGCGCTACATCCGCGGTCTGCTGGGAGCGGACTCGCCGCACGCGGACGACGCCTTTCAGGAGACGTGGATCCGGGTGATCGACAATGGCGACAAGTGGCACGGCGGCAGCCTTCGCGCCTGGCTGGCGCGGATCGCGCACAACGTGATCGTCGACCATTTCCGGCGGACGAAGCCGACGACCAGTCTCGACGCGGAGCCGGAATCGGGCGAGCCGCTGGCGGAGAGGATGGCGTCGCCGGAGCTGCCGCCAGATCTGGCGCTCGCAGGTTCCGAAACGGCGGACTACATCGCCGAACGCGTGCTGGCGCTGCCGCTTGCCCAGCGCGAAGTCTTCCTAATGCGCGTCTCCGAAGGACTGAGCTTCAAGGAAATCGCCGAGGTACTGAAGATCCCGCTCAACACGGCGCTCGGGCGCATGCACTACGCGGTGACGCGGCTGCGCGCGGATCTGCTCGCCAATCCCGCTGAATGGCGGAGGGGAGGACGGACATGAACGACACTTTCAACAACTTCGACGACACGATCCGCGATCTCGCGGCCAAGGGCCTCGCGCACCGTCTGGCCGACGGTCCCTCGCCTGCCGCAGCCGCAGCCGTCGCGGCGCACGCCGCCGCCCACGCCCGCCACACGCGCCTCATGCGGCGCTTGCGGCGGCTCGCGGCGGCCGCCGCGCCCATCGCGGCCTGCGCGGCCCTCGTCTTCCTGCACCTCGGCGCGCCCGCGCGCCCCGAACCGGCCACGGTGGCGGACGGCGTCCGCCCGATGGCCGCTCTCGTCGCCCTCGCCACGATCGTCACCGAGGTCGAAACTGCGGACGGCACGCTCGACGCCGTCGTCTCGGACGTGACATTCGGCCCCGACTTCGACGCCTTCGCGGAAGGCGTCGTGCTCATGCAGGAGTCCGCCTGCGGCTTGGACGCCATGCTCGCCAGCGAATAGCGAAGCGGGCTAGTCCGCGAACTTCTCGCGGTAGGCCCAGAGTCCGAGGGCGGGGTTGCTGATGTAGAAGACCTCCTCGCCGTCCGGCATCGTGTTGAAGCCGTCCTTGAGGGTCTCGGGGTTGTACCGCGCCGCCATCACCGCGTACGGGGCGGCGTTGAAGCCGACCGAGCGGACTTCGTCGAGGCTCACGCCCTCGCCGGGGCAGTAGGTGATGGAGAAGCGGCCTTCCGAGGAGCCGTGGATGAGGTGCGCCGCCGCGCCGAGGTTGGCTCGCAGGTCTTCGTTCTCCTCGACCGCCTTGAGCGTCGCGGGCGTGCCGCGGTAGCCGTACTTGCGGATGAGTTTGTCGATCTGCGGATCTTCGCCGAACTCCTTCAGGGCCGGCGCCAGGACGACGAGTTCGCCGCCATCCGCAATCGCCAGGCGCGTGCGGTACACGGATTTGTTGCCGAGCCACGTGCTCTGGAACTCGTGCGGATCGAGATAGACGACCACCTTCTTCGGCTCGCGGTCGAGGACGATCACGTTGACCTGGCGCGCCAGCTTGCACGCCGCCTCGTAGGCCGAGGCGTCCTCGCTCGCGAAGAAGCCGCGCAGCTTCATCGCGCGCGTGGCATAGTCCTGCTCGACGACTGTGAGAATGTAGAGGATCGGCAGATCGGAGAGGAAGCGCGAGACGGCCGCGTTGAAGAGGCGGCGCACCGGCGTGTCGGCGCGGCCGAGGATCGTCTCCATGTTGCAGACCGCGCCGAGGAAGTGCGACTTGTTGA
>CAYVJM010000112.1:0-7383 GCA_964451695.1 uncultured Lentisphaerales bacterium
GAAGACGCGCTCGGCGCCGGCGATGGCGGACTGGATCATGTTGAACTGCGAGGCCAGTTCGTTGACGGGGCGCCCGAACTGCCGCGAGTACATCATGAAGGAGATGATGACGCCCACCGTGATGCTCCCCTGCAGTGCGAGCCAGCCGCCGGCGGCGACGACGAGCAGAAAGGAGAGGTTGTTGATGAGGTTCATCGAGGGGCCCATCAGGCCGCCGAGCGTCTCCGCCCGCACGCCGACATGGCGGAGGCGCCCGGAGATCGCGTTGAAGGACGCCTCGGCCAGAGGCTCGCGGCAGAAGGCCTGCACCGCGCGCTGGCCGGTGATCATCTCCTCGGCCAGGCCGTTGAGCTCGCCGACGACCTTCTGGCGTTCGCGGAAGAGCTTGCGCGACACCCGCACGACCAGGCGGCCGACGACGAATGAAAGCGGCAGCGTGACGCACGCCACCACCGTCATCCGCCAACTGATCCACAGCATGAAGGCGAGCGTGCCCAGGAGCGTGACGATCGTGCCGATGAACTGGAGAACGCCCGGTCCGAGCGTGTTGGCCACCATGTCGATGTCGTTCGAGAGTCGGCTCATGAACTCGCCGTGCGTCATCGTGTCGAACCGCGCCACGGGGAGCGACTGGACATGGTTGAAGAGCAGCTGGCGCATGTCGCGCACGGAGTGGTTCGAAAGGATCGTCGTTCCGAAGCCCTGGGCGACGGCCGCGAGCTGGCCGACGATCTGGGCCGCCATGCCGACGGCGACGACGAGCGCGAGATGGCGGTAGTCGACGGACGCCTCGGGCGTCTTGAGCGCGAGGATGTCCGTCGCGAGGCCCAGCACGCGCGGCCAGACGAGGCCGGTGAGCGAGCCGATGGCGAGGGGGATCGTGAGCAGCAGCAGGAAGCGGCGGCGGCCCTTGAGCATCGCGAGGAGGCGCCGCAGCGTGGCGGCGGGGTTCTTGGCGTGCTCGACGGCGGCGAAGTGAGCGCCGCGACCGATATTGCGTCCGGGCGGGCGCATCGGGGAGGCGGATTTTTCAGACGCCATGGCGGACCTCCCGGAGGGCGTTTTGCGAATCGCAGATCTCGCGGTAGGCGGGGCTCGTCACAAGCAGCTCCGCGTGCGGGCCGATCGCGGCGATCCGTCCGTTCTCGAGAAGGACGATCCGGTCGGCGTCGACGACGGAGCTGACGCGCTGGGCGATCTTGATGACCGTCATGCCCTTCATCTCGGCGCGCAGGGCGTCTTGGATGCGTCCTTCGGTGAGGACGTCGACGGCGGAGGTGCTGTCGTCGAGGATGAGTACGCGGGGCTTGCGGAGGAGGGCGCGGGCGATGGCGATGCGCTGCTTCTGGCCTCCGGAGAGCGTCACGCCGCCCTGCGCCAGCTCGGTGTCGTAGCCGTCCTTGAAGGCCTCGATGAAGCCGTCGGCGCCCGCGAGGCGGGCCGCGTGGCGGACCGCCTCGTCGGAGGCGTGCTCGTCGCCCCAGCGGATGTTCTCGGCGATCGTGCCTGAGAAGAGGCGCGTGTCCTGCATGACGATGCCGATGGCGCCTCGGAGGGCGTCGAGGGCGTACTCGCGCACGTCGCGGCCGCCGACGTGCACTTCGCCCGCGGTCGCGTCGTAGAAGCGCGGCACGAGGTTCGCGAGCGAAGTCTTGCCGGCGCCGGTGGCGCCCATCACGGCGAGGTGCTCGCCGTCCCGGATGGCGAGCGAGACGCCGTGCAGCACGGGGTCTCCGGCGGCGCCGGGATAGCGGAAGGCGGCGTCGCGGAATTCGACCGAGCCGTCCTGTGGCGGGGTGTGGACGCCGCCCCCGCGGATGGAGGGGGCGGTGTCGAGGACCTCGGCGATGCGGCGCGCGGAGACGAGGGCGCGCGAGAAGTGCATGACGTGGAAGCTCATCATGATCAGCGACATCATCACCTGCGTGGCGTAGTTGAGGATGGCGGCGACTTCGCCGATGCTGATCAGGCGGCGGTCGACGTCGCGGGCGGCGACGAAGAGGATGGCGACGGTGGTGAGGTGCTGGGCGAAGCCGAGCCAGGGGCCGAGGGTGACCATGATCTTGCCGGTCGCGATGCTCGTGTCGGTGAGGCGCGCGTTCGCGTCGTCGAAGCGCCGGCGTTCGTGGTCTTCGTTGGCGAAGGCCTTGACGACGCGGATGCCGGTGAGGTTCTCCTGCATGACGATGTTCACGTCGTCGATGCGCTTTTGCATCTGCTCGAACTGCGGCCGCATCTTGCGGATCTTCCAGGCGACGAGGCCGGAGAGGACGGGGGCGGCGAGGAGGAGGGGGACGGCGATGCGCGGATTGGTCGTCAGCACTAGGTAGACGCTGCCAAGAAGCAGCAACGGGGAGCGGATGAGCATGCGCGTGATCATGATGACCACGTGCTGCATGACGTTGACGTCGTTGGTGAGGCGGGTCACGAGCGAGCCGGTGGTGAACCGGTCCGTCTCGGCGAACGAGAATTGCTGGATGTGGCGGAAGAGTCGGCGGCGGAGGTCGTCGCCGAAGCCGAGGGCGGCGCGGCTCGAGAAAAGCGCGCAGCCGTAGCCGCCGAGAAGGCCGATGCCGGCGTAGAGGAGCATACGCAGGCCGTAGTGCCAGAGCGCGGCCTGGTCGCCGGCCGCGACGCCTTCGTCCACGATGCGGCTCATGAGCTTGGGCTGCATGAGGTCCATGGAGACTTCGAGCGTCATAGCCGCTGGCGCGAGGACGAGCCAGATCCAGTGGGGGCGCAGGAGTCGGGCGAAGCGGCGCATGTCAGTGGAGCACGGTGCCGTTCCAGTTGAGCTTCTGGCGCAGCGTGGCGAAGTCGTCGTGATCGGGGAGCATGACGAGGCGCGCCTGCTTGCGGGCGAGGCGGATCTCCACCTGGTTTCCGGCGGCGAGCGAGGCGCAGATCTGGCCGTCCGCGCTGAAGCTCAGCGGCGACGGGCCGCGAAGGATGCGCAGCGCGATGCGCGCCTTCTCGGGAAGCACGAGCGGCCGCGAGGTGAGCGTGTGCGGGCAGATGACGTTGATGGCGATCGCGGCGGCGTCCGGGAGGATGATCGGGCCTCCGGCGGAGAGCGAGTAGGCCGTGCTGCCCGTGGGCGTCGAGACGATGAGTCCGTCGCAGAGGAACGTGGTCACGTCGCGTCCGTCCACGGCGAGTGCGATGCCGACGATGCGGCCGGAGTCGCTGCGCATCGCGACGAGATCGTTGAGCGCGAAGACGGCCGGGGAGAGGGGGTGCCCTTCCGCGTCGAGGCAGCGAGCTTCGAGCAGCCGGCGGCGCGAGAGCGCGAAGCGGCCGTCGAGGAGGGACTTGAGGACGCGTTCGAGGTCGTCGAGCCCCGCGCAGGTCAGGTAGCCGAGTGAGCCGATGTTGATGTTGACGAGCGGGATGGCGAGATCCGGCACGGTGTGGACGGCGCGCAGGACGGAGCCGTCGCCGCCGAGGACGACGTGGAAGTCGGGGCGGTCTTTCGAGTCTTCCGGGAGGATGTCGACCCCGAGACGCACGGCGGCCCGGCGGAGCTTGCGCAGGGCGGCGGGCGTCCCCGCGATCGTCTCGTTGGTGATGACGCTGATTTTCATGGCGGTGCGGGGCGCTTGCCCCGATTGTGCGCGTATCCTACCACGTTTCGCCCCAGGGCTCAACCGGAGGATGGGGATTGAGTTTATTAAACGATAATCCTCGGGGTTTTCTGTTGATTATTGAATCCGCGGATGGTAGAATCCCGCCCCAATTCGACTAACCCCGCCGTCCGAGATCCGGGCGGCGCAACCCAAGGAGCGGAGATGATCGGAACGGGATTCTTGAAGCGGCTGCGCGTCCTCGTCGGCGCGGGCTGTGCGACGATGGCGATGGCGGGCGTGGCGCAGGACGCCGTGCCCATGTCGGTGCGCGTGGATCACCGGGGGCTCATCGAGATCCCCGGGCTGCTACGGATGAACAGCGGCCACCACTGGGGCGCGGCCAATCTGATCGTCTTCGGGCCGTCGTGGGGGTATACGGCGCAGGACTATGCGTTGAAGAACATCCAGAAGACCGGCGGCGGCGACAACCAGGAGATCGCGGGCGACCTCTCCGTGCCCGGTGCGAAGATCAAGGTCAAGGAGGTCGTCAAGCGCGTCAAGAGCGCCTCCGGGAAGTCCGCGTTGCGTGTCTCCTGGACACTGAAATCCGCAGAGCCCGGCAAGCCGATGGGCCTGCAGCGCGCCTACGTGTCGTTCCCGTTCGGCATCGCCGAGACGGCGGGCCTGGCCTTTGAGGCCGCCGACGGCACGAAGCTCCCGCTGCCCGCCGAACTGGGCGAGGAGTTCCTGCCGTTCCCGCGCCACACGACGTCGCTCACGCTGCGCGCGCCCAAGCAGACCTTCGGCCTTGAAGGCCGCGACCTCAACGTCGCCATCGCGGACGGCCGCAAGCAGAATACGGAGAACTTCCAGGTCCGCCTCGAGTTCGCCAACGCGAAGGACGCCGAGTCGTCGACGATCGAGTTCGACGTCTGGGCCGAATTTCCGCCCTTCACCATCCAGGCGGGCGATGAATGGGCGCCGCTCCCCTACGTCAACGAGATCGCGCCGGGCAGCATCCTCGACTTCTCCTTCTTGAACGAAGGCGACGCCCCCGCCGGCAAATACGGACGCATCATCGTCGGACCCGAGGGCCACTACGTCTTCGAAAACAAGCCCGACCGCCGCGTCAAGCTCGTCGGCGCCAACCTCTGCTACAGCGCGAATTTCGTCGACAAGGCCATGGCCGACAAGCTGGCTGCGCACTTCAAGCGCATGGGCTACAACACGGTTCGCTTCCACCACACCGACGTGACGCTGATGAAGGGCGGCTGGGACACGTGGAACGCCGGCGAGCCCAGCGTGATCGACCCCGGCCAGCTTGATCGCATCGACTATCTTTTCTCGGCCATGAAGAAGGCCGGGCTCTACGTGACCGTCGACCTCTACGCGATGGGCAGCTACGGCAAGATGATCGAGGGCATCGACAAGGGCGTCCGTCCCGACGTCAAATCGCTCGTTCCGATCTACGAACCTGCCTTCAAGGCCTGGTCCGAAATGGCCCTGCGCTGGCTCGACCACGTGAACCCCTACACGGGGATCGCCTGGAAGGAAGATCCCGCGCTCGTCAACATCTGCCCCTTGAACGAGGACTCGATTGCCTCCGTCTGGTGGGGCTCCAAGGAGCGCTACGAGGCGAAGTTCGCCGAGTGGAAGAAGGGCCGCGACGCCGCCGGGCGCACCGACGCGCAGCTCATGGCCCAGTTCCTGGCCGAGACGAAAGTCGCGTCCAACCGCCAGATCGAGGCGTTCCTGCGCGCCAACGGCGTCAAGGCCCTCCTCAGCGGCAGCAACTGGTGGGATACCATGGCCCAGGCTTTCGAGCGCGACACCCTCGACGTGGTGGACAACCACCAGTATGCCGACCACCCCGATCGCCACTGGCTGCCCACCCGCTACAACCAGAAGTCCACGCTCCGCGAAGGCAATCCGACCTACATGGTTCCGATCATGAAGGCGCCGTCGCGCATCTTCGGCAAGCCCTTCATCATCACCGAGTACAACTTCTGCATGCCGAACCGCCACCGCGCCGAAGGCGGCGCGATGATGGGCGCCTACGCCGCGCTCCAGGACTGGGACGGCCTCTACCGCTTCGCCTGGGCGCACGACGAGGCGCTGATCAAGGAGCAGCGCCCCGCCTCCGGCTTCGACGTCAGCACCGATCCGCTCAACCAGCTCGCCGAGCGCCAGGTCGTGCTGATGTTCCGCCGCGGCGACGTCTCGCCCGCGAAGCGGCGCTACGTCTACGGCGTCACAATGAACGAGGCGACGCAGGCTGGCGTGGGCGACATGTGGGGCAAGGGCCTCTTCCCGCATCCCTTCAACGCGCTCGCGCTTCAGTCGCAGATCGGCTCGCAGATCATCGAAGGCGGCCGCGCGATCAAGGGCGCCTTCGACGGCGTCGTCGCGGCCGAGGCCCCCGCCGAGGCGCAGCTCGCCGGCAACTCGTTCCTCGCCAAGACCGCCCTTCCCGCCGTGAAGGCGAATCCGGAGATCGTCTCCGACACCGGAGAGATCGCCATCAACAACCAGAAGGGCTACCTGAGAGTCGACACGCCCCTGACGGCCTGCATCGTCGCCCCCGCCGGCCTCGACCTCGCCGCCGGTCCGCTCGCCATCTCGGGCGGGACGACGTTCGCCTCGGTCTCCGCATCCTCCATGGACGGCAAGCCGGTGGACGCGAGCGCGCGCATCCTGATCCTCCATCTCACGAACGTCCTCAACACCGACATGGCCTTCGCCAACGACAAGATGACCGATTTGTACAAGATCGGCCGCCTGCCGTACCTCGCCAAGACGGGTTCCGTGGACGTCTCGCTGCGCAATGCGAACCCGGATCTCAAACTCTACGCGGTCGCCGGGGACGGCACGCGTGGGCGTCAGATCCCGGCGACGTACGCCGATGGCGCCTACCGCTTCCAGGCGGCCGTCGCTCCGGGCGCCGAGGCGGCCACGCTGATCTACGAGCTGGCGAAGTGAATCAGACTCTGTTCGGCAGTTCCGTAATCTCGCGCAAGATTACGGAATCGCCGTTGAGGATCAAGGCGGCAGCATGCCCGAACGAAGCCGCACGCAGACATTCCAGTCGCTGCGGCCCGAATGACGGTTAGTGCCTTTTGACGCGAGGCGACGTCGGCTGGACTAGTTCGCGAATTGGCCGTCGAAGGCGATCGCGCTGCGCTCGAAGTCGATCTTGCGGACGAACGCCGCGGACTCCTTCGCGCCGTGGCAGCGGTCCATGCGCGAATCCTCCCACTCGACGGAGAGGGGGCCCGTGTAGTTGATGTCGTTGAGCGCGACGATGATCCGTTCGAAGTCGATGTCGCCATGACCCGGCGACCGGAAGTCCCAGTAGCGCCGCGGATCGGCGAACTCGGTGTGGCCGCCGAAGACGCCGACCGTGCCGTCGCCCTTGCCCCACCAGGCGTCCTTGACATGGGCGTGGAAGATGCGGTCTTTGAAGGTGTAGATGAACTTGACGTAGTCGACCCCCTGGTAGCCGAAGTGGGAGGGGTCGTAGTTGAACCCGAAGGCGGGGTGGTTGTCGACGGCCTCGAGGGCGCGCTGCGCGGAGGCGATGTCGAAGGCGATCTCGGTGGGGTGGACTTCGAGGGCGAACTTGACGCCGCATTCGCCGAAGCAGTCGAGGATGGGCAGCATCGTCTTGGCGAACTGCTTGTAGCCGGCCTCGATCATGGCGGGCGAGGCGGGAGGCCAGGAGTAGAGAAGGTGCCAGATCGGCGAGCCAGTGAAGGAGGTGACGACCTTGACGCCGAAGTTGCGAGCCGCCTTCGCGGCGTCCATCTGGTGTTTGACG
>CAYVJM010000113.1:0-2430 GCA_964451695.1 uncultured Lentisphaerales bacterium
CATCGTCGACGAGGCGCACGAGCGGCCAGGGGCAGTTGATCTTGCGGTAGCCGGCAAGCTTGCCGCGACCGTGGGTGAAGTTGAAAAAGGGCGGCAGCGCCATCCACGTCGATTCGCTGGCGCGGTTCACGCGACCGGCGATCGGGAAGAGCATCCAGGCCGTGCCGGGGTTCCGGTTGGTGTGCACGGAGGAAGTCCAGATCGGCCACAGCGCGAAGTTCTCGTGCCCCTTGCCGGTGCGGTCGAGTCGACCGTAGAACGGGAAGACCTTGAAGCCGTTGGCGTTCTCGCCACGCGTCCGGCTGAAGACAGGCCAGAGGACGTTCTGCGTGCGGTTGCCGACGCGATCGACTTCGAGCCACAGCGGAAAGAGCGCGAAGCGGAGGCGGTCGGCGTACATGTCGCGGATCGTGCCGTACAGGGGGAAGAGCGCGGCGTAATCCTCGCCCGACTTCGCGCGACCCTGGAACCAGATCGGGAAGAGCCAGAGGCGGTAGGCGGACGCATCGTCCCGCGTGTCGGGGTCCTGACCGAACCCCAGCAGGAAGCGCCAGGAGAGCGCGTCGCCGCGGCGGTTGGCGCTATAGACGGGCCAGATCCATTCGTCATGGGCGGCCTCGCCCTCGGCCGCCGCGATGCGCGTGTGGAGAAACGGGCGCCACGAATCGCGCGCGGCGCCGTCCTCCGTCGCGACGTGTTCGAAGAACGGCCCGGCCTGGCGGGCCTCCGCAATCGCGGCGGGGCGCTGCCAGTCGCCGTAGAGGAGCTGGGCGTCGCGGACACGCCCGGTCGTGGGCGAGGCGCATCCGCCGGCGACGAGCGCGAGGGCGACGAGCAGCGCCGCCACGGCGGTTTGCCGCGATGGTCGTGCTGTCTGGGGCGGTGTCGGACGGAGGTTCATGCGGATGCGACGGGCGAATCCCTCCGGCCGTCGGCGGCGCGGAGGCGGGAGCTACTGCTTGGCGTCGGGGTCGGCGCCGCGCGTCCCCTCGTCGGCGAAGAGCTTGTACTCCACCGAATCGAGGAGGGCCTCCCAGGAGGCTTCGATGATGTTGGGGGAGACGCCCACGGTCCCCCAGCGGCGGGCGCCGTCGGAAGATTCGATGAGCACGCGGGTCGTGGCGCCGGTGGCCTCCTTCGGGTCGAGGATGCGCACGCGGAAGTCGGTCAGGGCCACGTCGTGGATGGCGGGGTAGAAGCGGGCGAGCGCGGCGCGCAGCGCCCGGTCGAGGGCGTCGACAGGACCGGAGCCCTCGCCGACGGTATGCTCAGACTCGCCGTCGACCTTGAGCTTGACGGTCGCCTCGCTGACGCAGGGCTGGTCGGCGGCGCGCTTCTCGACGATGACGCGGAACGACTCGAGCTGGAAGAACGGCTTGTGGCGCATGAGCGCCTTCTTGACGAGGATCTCGAACGATCCGTCGGCGGATTCGAAGGAGTACCCTTCGCCTTCGCGCTTCTTGAGCGCGGCGAGGACGCGCTTGACGTCCTCGCGGGGGATCTCGCCGCCGCCGACGTCCATCTGCTTGAGACGATGCTGGATGTTGGCGCCGCCGGAGAGTTCGCTGATGACGATGCGCCGTTCGTTGCCGACGGTCTCGGGCGGGACGTGCTCGAAAGAGGCGGGGTTCTTCTGAACGCCGGAGACGTGGGCGCCGGCCTTGTGGCTGAAGGAGGCTTCGCCGACGTACGGCGCGCGGATGTCGGGGCGCTGGTTCACGAGGTCGTCCACGTGGAGCGAGAGCGCGCGCAGGCCGCGCAGGCGTCCTTCGCCGATGCAGCGGCAGCCCATCTTGAGCTCGAGCGTCGGGATGATCGTGGTGAGGTTGGCGTTGCCCGAACGCTCGCCGTAGCCGTTCATGCAGCCTTGCACCTGGACGGCGCCGGCGCGAACGCCTTCGATGGAATCGGCGACGCCCATGCCGGCGTCGTTGTGGCAGTGCAGGCCCACGGCCACGTCGGGGAACGCGGCGCAGACGGCCTGGGTGATCGTGAAGACCTCGAAGGGCATCGTGCCGCCGTTTGTGTCGCAGAGCGTGATCCGGTCCGCGCCCGCGTCCACCGCGGTGCGCAGCATCTTGAGGGCGAAGGCGGAATCGTCCTTGTAGCCGTCGAAGAAGTGCTCGGCGTCGAAGACGACGCGGCGGCCGTTCTGGCGGAGGAATCCGACGGTGTCGGCGATCATCTGGGCGTTTTCGGCGAGCGTCGTGCGCAGGACCTCGGCGACGTGGAGCTTCCACGTCTTGCCGTAGATCGCGCACCACTCCGTCTCGGCCTTCAGGAGCGCGGCGACGAAGGCGTCCTCGGCGACGGGGACGCCGGCGCGGCGGGTGGAGCCGAAGGCCGTGATCTTCGCCGTGTCGAAGCGCTCGCGGCGGGCGTCCTCGAAGAACTGCATGTCCTTCTCGTTGGAGCCGGCGTAGCCGCCTT
>CAYVJM010000113.1:2440-7349 GCA_964451695.1 uncultured Lentisphaerales bacterium
CGCGCAGCGTGCAGTCGTAGATTTCGATCGCGCGTTTCATGGCTTGGGGGCGAAGAACTCGGCGTAGAGGGCGCGGACGGCAGTTTCGAGGGAAGGCTCGCGGATGCCGAACATCATGCTGATCTCGGAGGAGCCCTGGTTGATCATCTCGATGTTGACGCCGGCGCGAGAGAGGACGCCGACGACGTGTTTGCACGTGCCGACGGTTTCGCGCATCCCCTCGCCGACGACCATGATCAGCGCGAGGCCGGGCTCGTAGGCCGCCTCGTCGACGTGGAGCTCCTCGCGGATGCGGGCGATCACGTGTTCGCGGACCTCCTCGGAGAAGATGCTGTCGCGGAGCACCACGGAGATGCTGTCGACGCCGGTGGGCATGTGCTCGAAGGGGATGTTCTCGTCCGCGAGGATCTGGAGGAGCTTGGCCGCGAAGCCGACTTCGCGGTTCATCAGGTACTTGCTCACGTAGAGCGTTCCGAAGCCGCGCGCGCTGGCCAGGCCCATCACGCGGCCGGGGATCGTCTTGCGCTTCTGCAGCACGAAGGTGCCCTTCGCCTCGGGGTGGTTGGTGTTGCGGATGTTGATCGGGATCGCGGCGCGGACTGCGGGCTGGACGGCCTCGTCGTGGAAGACGCCGAAGCCCGCGTAGGAGAGTTCGCGCATCTCGCGGTACGTCATCTCGCCAATGCCCTGGCTCACTTCGGGCACGATGCGCGGATCGACCGGGAAGACCGAGTCGACGTCCGTGAAGTTCTCGTACACGTCGGCCTGGAGCGCCGCAGCGAGAATCGCGCCGGTGATGTCCGAGCCGCCGCGCGGGAAGGTCGCCACGGCACCGCCGCGGGTGTAGCCGAAGAAGCCGGGGTAGACGACGATCTCGCGGATGGGTGCGAGGTGGTCGCGCAGCAGCCCGTAGGATTCGGGGAGGAGCTGGGCGTTGCCGTACTCCTCGGAAAGGAGCATGCCGGAGTCCTTCGGATCCACGTAGACGGCGGGATGGCCGCGCAGCGTGAAGGCCGCGGCGCAGAAGCGCGCGGAGAACTCCTCGCCCAGCGCCTTCACCGCGTCCGTGAACGCCGCGGCGTTGAGCGCGGGGGAGGCCAGACGGCGGCGCAGCTCGTCGCGGACGAAATCGACCAGCTCGGTCCCCAGCCCGAGATCGGCGCGGATCGCCTCGAAGCGGGCGACCACGCGGCGGACTTCCTCGCCGGCCGTGCCGCCATCGAGCACGCGCACGGCGCAACTGATCAGCAGGTCGGTCACCTTGTCGTCGCCCTTGTGGCGCTTGCCGGGGGCGGACACGACGACGACGCGCCGCGCCGGATCCGCGGCCACGATGCCGATCACCTTCTCGATCTGCTCGGCGCTCGCGACGGAGCTGCCGCCGAACTTGCAAACTTTCATGCTGGGTCTTCCATTCTCTTTTTTCGCGGACGCCGGGCTTCGCCGGTCTGCATTTCCTCCACCACCGCCCGATATCCGAACTTCTCGGCGCACTGGGGCAGCAGCAAGGTGGAGAACTGCCGCAACAGATAGGCGCGGGCGGCCCGGAAGGGCTCGTACGCGGCCGCCTCGGCGTCCGGCGCGCCGACCGGGAGCGCCGACGCGGCGGCTGGCTTTTCCGGCTCCGGCAGGTCGACCAGTCGCCGCAGTCCCGCGTGCGTCATCCCCAAGGTCAGATCGTGCGCCGCCGACACGCCCTCCGGCGGAAGCGAGAACGCCCCCATGTCGAGTCCGAAGAGGACGGCGTGAATGATGTCGAGGCCCTCGCTCTCGCCCATCTGCGCCGCGAAGCACCCGACCGCCACCGATCGCGCCAGAAAGTCGATCAGCACGCCCGGGCGCGATTCGACGAGGCGCAGGCGCGCGTTCGCCTCGGCCATTTCCAGCTCGTGGCAGACCCGCAACATCCCGGAGAGGATGTGGGATTCGGGCCCCATCGTCTGGGTCGAAGCCACGACGTAGCAGCAGCCCGGCGCCTCGAGAGGCCCCTCCTCCTTTTCGGAAGACGCGTAGAGGGGATACACGGCCAGGCCGATGCGCTCGATGCCGCGAAGCACGGCGTCGATCTCCTTGTTGAGAAAGAGGCCGAAGAAGCAGAAGGAGACGTAGAGGCGCAACCCGGCGCCGATGTTGTCCGGATTCGCCGAAAGATAGCCGTAGTCGGGGTGCCGGGCAAACGGGAGCCGCTTCTCAAGCGACTTCGCGACGGCGCGGACGCGCTTGACGTGCTCGTCGAGCCCCTGGGGCCCGTGGCTGGTGACGGTGGCGTGGTCCTCGTCGTTGACGACGATCGCGGCGCCGGCGTTGTCGAGCAGCAGCGCCGTGCCGGGGCCGTGCTCGGCGAAAGCGGGCGTCAGCGCGCCCACGGCGGCCATCTCGGCGGCCCGCATGTCGAACATGGCGTCGCCGGACTTCAAGAGGACGGCTTCGCGGCCGAGGACGCCCGGCTGCGCCATCGCCGCGTCGCAAACCTTGTCGCGGAGGCGCTTCATGTCCTCCGGGGCCAGGCGCTCCGGGAAGAGCGCGCCAGGCAGGTTGCGGTGCAGCGTGGCCCGGGAACTGAGGACGATCGTCTTGAAAAGCGGCGGCGCCGCCCGGCGGCTTCTAGCGGCCATGGTCGCCCTCCGTTCCCTGGGCGCCGCCCAGACGGCGAACGTCCTCGACGAGGCGGGCGGCGTCCTCGTAGCGCTCCTCCTCAATGGCCTTGGCAAGCTGGCGCTTGAGCTTCTCGAGATCGCCCTCCTCGCCCGGCGCCGCTACAGGGGTGTCACGCCGGGTCGTGGGCGTAGGCTGGCCGGAGATGAACGTCCGGATGTCCGTCTCGAAGACGTCGTAGCACCGGGGGCAGCCCAGACGATGCCGTTCGCGGACCTGGTTGCGGGAGGTTCCGCAGGCGGGGCAGACGTTGTCCTCGACATCCTGCCCGGCGCCCATCTGCATGCCGAGGCTGAAGAGCACGTCGGTCAAGGACATCGGACCCGAGCCCGCATGCGGCGAAGTCCGGGCGCAGGAGTCGCACACGAACAGCTCGCGGGCGGCGCCATCCACGTTCCGCTTGATGGAGCGGGACGCTTGGTTGACCTTGCAGATTTCGCATTTCATGGCTGCGGTTGGAGACTCCGGAGAGGTGGGATTATTGATGCCGGAGATTATGCCACAAGCCCCCCCGCCCATGCAAGAACCAACGGCCCCCCCTGAACGTACTACCCCCACGCCGCGGCCAGCCCCCGCACGGCCGCGGCGACGTCCGCGTCACGAAGCGCAGCGTAGCCGAGGACGACCGTGTTGCGTGGCACGCGCGCCGCCGCCGAGGCCACGAAGTCCGACGCGCCCGCCAGCCGCACGCCCTCCCGCGCGGCGCGCGTCTTCATCGCCGCCTCGCCGGGCCCGCCAGCGAGCGTCGCGAGCAGGTGGAGCCCGACGTTCGCGCCACGGATGCGGACTCGACCGCCAAACGCCCGATCCAGCTCCGCCAGCAGGCGTTCGCGTCGCCGCCGGTAGAGCGCGCGGGCCCGGTTGAGATGGCGGACGAGCATCCCGGTGCCGATGAACTCCGCGAGCAGAAGCTGCTCGAACATCGAGACCGTGCAGGCGTAGGTGCCAAACCGCTCTCGGAAGACCGCGAGCAACGCCGGCGGCAGCACCATGTAGGCGAAGCGCGTCGAGGGGGCGAGCGCGCGCGACATCGTGCCGATGTACACCACCCGCTCGCTGCGCGTCAGCCCCGTCATCGACGGCACCGGCCGCCCCGCATAGCGGAATTCGCTGTCGTAGTCGTCCTCGACGATGTAGCGCCCGCGCCGCTCCTCCGCCCAGGCGATCAGTTCGAGACGCCGCCCCACCGGCATCGTGACGCCCATCGGATACTGGTGCGTCGGTGTGACGTACGCGACGTCCGCCCCGCTGGCGCGCAGGCGATCCGGGCGCATCCCCGCGTCGTCGAGGCCCACGAACCGCATGGGAACGCCGCCGTTGGCCAGCACGGCGCGCAACTTGGGGTAGCCGGGGTCTTCAAGCGCGTAGACCGCCCCCTCGCCGGTGATTCCCGCGAGCAGCCCGAGCAGGTACTCCATGCCCGCCCCCACGACCATCTGCTCCGGCGCCGCGTCGAGGGCGCGGAATTCCCGCAGATGACGCGTCAGCCCCTCGCGCAGGACGCGCTCGCCCTGCGGGTCGCCCGCCGCGAGGTGCGCGCCCATCCGGGACAGGACCTTGCGGGCGAGCTTCAGCCACAGGTCGGCCTGGAAGGTATCCGGATCGACGAGCCCCGTGCGCAGATCGTAGCGGCATGCGGCGCCTTCGGCCGGCTTCGCGTCCGGCGCCGGGCGCGGCGGCGGCGCGGCCAGCGGCGCGGGAAGCGCCGCCGCGAAGAAGCCGCTGCGCGGCCGCGCCTCGACGTATCCCTCGTCCACCAGCATCCGGTAGGCGCCGTCCACCGTGTTCACGCTGACGCGCAGGTGCTCACCCAGCTTGCGCTTCGACGGCAGCCGCTCGCCGGCCCGGAGCCGGCCGCCGGCGATTTCACCGGCAATGCGGCGGTAGAGCTGCTCGTAGAGCGGCCTCCCGCCGGATTCGAAGGTGAAGGTCAACAAATCCATCGTTCGCGTCTCCGAAAAATCTGATACCATTAAAAAGTGTAAAACTGGTCATTGCGATGGGATCAGATGCGCCTATAATAGCGCACCGGTTTTCAGGAATCAACGGAAATGTCCGGCCGCGTCCGGACAGAAGTCCGCCGGACGGCGGGTTGCGGGCGCGGGGCGTTGCCGATCCCGGAACGTGAGGCGAACCATGATGGCGAAATCGAAGAAGCAGGCCGGAAAGGCCGAAGACCGCGCGGAGCTGAACCGCAATCTCGCGCAGATGCTCAAGGGCGGCGTGATCATGGACGTCACGAACCCCGAGCAGG
>CAYVJM010000114.1:0-7329 GCA_964451695.1 uncultured Lentisphaerales bacterium
GACCTTGACGCCGAAGTTGCGAGCCGCCTTCGCGGCGTCCATCTGGTGTTTGACGGCCCATTTGGCCATGGCCTTGTAGTCGCCTTTGAGCCGGGCGGGGGCGAAGACCTCGTGGCGTTCGTCGAGACGGTCGCAGGTGAGTTGGCCGCCGAGGTGGTTGGAGATGGCGAAGCAGTCGAGGCCATGGCCAGCGAGGAAGGCGCGCTTGTCCTCGCAATAGGCCTTGCTCTTCACCGCCTTGTCGATGTCGAAATGGTCGCCCCACGTGGCCAGCTCGAGGCCGTCGTAGCCGAATTCCTTCATCATCGGTGCGAGCTTCGCCAAGGGCAGGTCCGCCCATTGGCCGGTGAAAATCGTGACTTTGCGTGCCATGGTCATTCTCCTTTGTCGGCGCTATTCGCCGGGTTGATCCCGCCAGCCGGGCCGTCCGCGGCTCCAGTCTGCGGTGAAATCGCGTCTAGTATAGGCCATATCCGCGCGCATCCGCAAGAAAAACCGGAACTGTCGCGGTGTGTCGGTGGGATCAGAAAGAGGCCGACCCGCCTGTCCAGCATCGTTCCCCGGCGGGGAGGACGAGGGTGGCCTCGATGCCGTCGGGGACGGAGGCGGTGCCGTGGAGCGCGCCGCGGCGGTCGCGTTTCGCCTGGAGGGTCACGAAGCCGCCTGCGGGGTGGACCATCGCGACGTCCAGTTCTTGGAGCGGGCCGGGTTGCGGTGTGATGAGGACCTTGCGGAAGCCGGGCGCGGCGGGGCGGATGCCGGCGAAGGTCGCGTAGACGTGGAACATCGGGTGCGCGCCCCACGCATGGCAGTCGGAGCGCGTGGGCTCTGGCGATTCGATCGTCGTCTTGAGTCCGCGGCCGGCGTGCTCGAACCAGAGGCCGAGGCGGTCGTAGATCGCGTCGGTCCGGCCGAGGACGCGGAGCGTCTCGAAGAGGTAGTGCGAGAAGTAGATCGTCGTCCGTTCGAGATCCTGCGCCCCGAGCAGCGCGGCGGCGATGTCGGCGCCCTTCGGCACGCTGCCCCCGAGGACGGCCATGCACTGGGCGTGTTCGGAGAAGCAGTCGTGGGCCTTGTTCTCGGCGAAGAGTCCGCGCGAGGGCACCCAGAAGTGGCGCTTCGCGGCGGCGGCGATGTCGCGCGCGAGGCGACGGTCGCGGGCGGCGAGTTCGCGTTCGCCGAAGAGGCCTTCGAGTTCGGCGGCGGTCCGCAACGCCCAGACGAACTGGAGGTTGATCGTGGCGTTGGCACCGCGATGGCCGTCGGGCGGGACGCCACCGGGCTGCCACGTGGGGACCCAGTCCGTGAAGTTCCAGCCCTGGACGCCGTGGAGCAGGCCGTCGTCTTCGTGGATGTTGCGGCGGAAGGCCTCGATGACGGCGCGGACGCCGGGCATGCGGTCGCGGACGAAGGCGAGATCGTCGCGCCAGAAGGCGTGGTCGTGGACCATGAAGATCCACCAGAGCGAGAAGGGCGGGATGACCTGGGGCTCGATGCTGGGCGTGCGGGAGCGCGTGAGCCCCGTCTGGTCGCGCGATTCGTCGAAGAGATAGACGGCCTTGCGGGGAAGGCGGTCGTCGCGGGTGGTCGCGTACGTGACGAGGGCTTCGAGGCGCGTGTCGCCGACGTACATGAGTTGCTCGTAGTAGGGGCAGTCGAAGTAGGTCTCGTGCGAGCACATCTCGAGGGCGCGCTTCGCGATCTTGAACACGTCGCCCCAGCGGCGGTCGTTGCAGGCGAAGCGGGAGGCGAAGCGGTGCGGGTAGTGCGTCTCGCGGAGCGCAAGCGAAGCGATCTCGAGCGGCGCCTCGGCCGTCTTGACGATTAGGCGGATGTAGCGCCCCGCCTCCCACCAGAAGGGTTCGAACGCGAAGGGCGCACCGTCGCAGACGAGGGAGTCGCCGAGGCCGGTGAAGAACTTGCCCGCGATGGCGCTGCGGTCGCCCTTGCCGGAGCGGCGGGCGTCGTCGTAGAGGGATTCGGCCCAGTCGATGCGGACGACGGCGCCGGCGCCGCCGGCGACGCGGAGCAGGGGCCAGGCGCAGACGTAGTTGCCGGCGTCGACGAGGACGCGCAGCGTCGTGCCGGGCGACACGGCGGCGGCGCCGCCGCCGTCCAGCATCCGCTGGAATGCGCTGAGCGCGGCTTCGTCGTCCTGAGCGGGATCGAAGGGAATGGCGTCGGGATCGGCCGCGGGGTCTAGGAATTGGGCGTGGCGGACGGTTCCGGCGGGAATCGTCTTTTCGAACATGGGCGGGAGCGTGCCGTGGCGGAGTTGGCGTTCGGGAACGAAGGCGTTCGTCGAGTGCTCCCGCAGGAAGGCGGCGCCGACCTTGCGGGCGGGCTGCCAGGCGCCCGCGCCATC
This sequence comes from uncultured Lentisphaerales bacterium, assembly GCA_964451695.1. Lineage (GTDB taxonomy): Bacteria > Verrucomicrobiota > Kiritimatiellia > RFP12 > UBA3636 > JAAZAI01. Next base: position 2,366 of record CAYVJM010000114.1, read on the forward strand.
GGCGCCGGCCTCGTAGCCGCAGGGCATCCGGGCGGCGTCGATCCGGGTGCGCCCGCCGACGCCGCAGAAGGCGTTGGCGGCGGGGGGCCGGAACGAGACGCCGTCGAGCTTGATCACGTCCCACGGGGCGCGGCCTGTCGAGATCGCCTCCTCCATGGGGCCTTTGCCGCGGACCATGAGCGCGGGGCGGTGCCCGACGTGGCCGATGTGGGAGAGCGCCTGGCGCGCGGACGTCCACCACACGACGGCGACAAGGCGGTGCTCGCCGGCCTGGAGCGCGAGTTCATGGGTCTGGTAGAACCAGTTGAAGTCGTCGCCGCGCTCCGGTCCGAACCCGACGCGTTCGCCGTCGATGAAGAGCGTGTAGCGCTGGTCCGCGGAGATGTGGAACCGGATTTTCGCGGCGGCGTCGAGGGCGAAGACGCGGCGGAACGCGCAGGCGTGCGAAGTCGCGCCGTCCCAGGCGGGGTCTTCGATCCAGTTGCAGTTCCAGTCGTGGCTGGACCAGTCGAAGACGTTGGAAGTCGGGGCGGGTTCGCGGGAGAGGATTTTTTGCATGTCGGGATGAAGAGGGTGACTTAGCGGGCTTCGAAGGCGAAGAGGCGCGCGATGTCCGCCCCCCAGGTGGTCTCGGGGACGATGCGGATGCCGCAGGCGCGGCCGTGGAGGGGAACGCGGACGAGGCGCTGGAAGTTGCCGCGGCATTCGGCGGCGGTGCGCCAGGCGCCGTCGGCGCCGAGCGTTTCGATGCGGAAGTCGCGCACGAGCGTGGCGGGAGGGGCGAAGGGCGTGTCGCCCTGACCGACGTAGAAGCGCATGTTGCGCAGGCGGTCCTTGCCGCCGTGGCGGCTGGGGTCGAGGCGGTTGAGGTCGCTGTCGAAGACGAGGCGCGCTTCGGCGAGTTCGGATTCGGCGGCGAAACGGTAGGCGAGCGCGTCGCCGAGGCGTCCGGACCAGGCGTTGGGGCAGCCTTCCCAGGGGCGGTCCACGCCGTTGCGGACGAAGTCGGCGCCCTCGCCGCCGGTGGCGGAGAGAGCCGCGTCGCGGCAGAGGCCGGAGATGGCGCGGGTGTGCCACGGGAGCCAGCAGTCGTCGTCCATGAGCGCCTGCTGGAGTTCGGCGATGCGGCGTTCGTAGACGGCGCGCGGGCCGAGCCCGTCGCGCACGGCGATGGCGGCGGCGGTGCCGACGGCCTGGCCCATGAGGGAGCAGGTGGCCATGACGCGCGTGGCGCTCATGGCGGAGTGGGTGGCGCTGTGGCAGCGTCCGGCGCAGAAGAGGTTGGCGATGTTGCGCGAGTAGAGGGAGCGGTAGGGGATGCCGAACGGGCTGGGCGCGGGATGGTAGATCGTGCCGTGGCCGCGGTGGTAGAAGCCCTTGGGGAAGTGGTCGTCCATCGACCAGCCGCCGTATGCGACGAGGTCTTCGAAGCGGCCTTCGGCCTCGACGTCGTTCTGGTTGAGGATGACGTCGCCGTAGTAGCGGCGGCTCTCGCGCTTGCCGGGGAGGAACGACTGCCAGTCGAGGGAGAAGTTGGCGTAGCGTTCGCGCTCCGGCGCGCGGTTCTTGATGTAGTCCCAGACGCCGAATGCAATGCGGAGCAGCTCTTCCCGGCACTTCTCCGTGTCGTGGATGCTGTCGACCATGCCGCCGACCTCCATCCACCAGAAATTGGTCTGGCGGATGTCGACGCCGCGCCCATCGAGCCAGAAGACGTCGTCGCCGTCGTAGGCATGGGCCCACGGGAACGGGGTGAAGGGCTGGGGTGTCGTGTGTTCGCGGGCCTGGAAGAGGCAGCTCATGCCCATCGTCCGCGCGTCGGCGGCTTCGGGAGCGATGGTTTCGTTGAATTCGGCGCGTCCCTCGCGCCCCATGCGGAAGTCGGCGCCGGAGAGCGGCGCGAGGATGCCGTCGCCGGAGCAGTCGGCGAAGAGGGTGGCGCGGACGGTGATCCAGGTCTCCGTGGTGAGCTGCCAGGCGCGCACGGCGGCGATGTGGTTGCCCGACATCTCGACGGCGTTGACGCTGGCGTTGAGCAGGAGGGTCAGGTTGGACTGGTATTGGCCCTTGCCGTAGAGGACGGCGTCCCAGAGCGTGTAGGTCGGCGTGGTGTTGTAGCGCAGGTTGTCGAGCATCAGCTCTTCGAGGATGCCGGTCTCGCGGCGGTTCTCGCCATGGGCGCCGCAGACGTGCATGCGGATTTCGCTGGAGGCGTTGCCGCCGAGGACGGGGCGGTCCTGGATGAGCGCGACCTTGGCGCCGCGGCGAGCGGCGGCGAGGGCGGCGAGAAGGCCGGCGAGGCCGCCTCCCACGACGCAGAAATCGACAGTCAGGGTTTCTTCTTTCATGGCAGGGGCTCCGGTTCGGGAGCTTCGCCCCCGGGTTCAGGTTCGTTCAGGGACAGGCGTTTGAGCTGCGCGTAGGTCGCGGTGCGCATGCGGATCGGCTGGTCGGCCGTCTCCCAGGCGCAGACGGTGCGTTCGTGGACGCCGAGGCGGCGCGCCAGGGTGGCCTGGGTGAAGCCCCGGACAGTGCGGACGAGGCGGACGAAGCCGGGTTCGACGAGCATCGTGCCGTGTGCGGGATTCTCGCGCAGCCAGAGGCGCGATCCGTCGGCCTCGCGGACGGCGTCCGGGGCGTCCTTCGGGAGGGGGCCGGGTTCGGCGGGCGGTGTCGGGTCGCGGATCGCGGCGATCTCCGCCTCGGCCAGACCGGTGATGTTGGAAAGCTCGGCGTCGGAATGGAGGGGCATGAGCTTGCGGACCACGGCGAGGGCCATCGATCGGCGTCCGTCGAGGAATCCCTCGCCGTAGGCGTCGTCGAAGCCCTTTGAAGGGCGTGCTGGCGCGTCGCGCGTCGCGCCGTCGTTTTCGTCCGCCATGCTGATTTCTCCGTCGGCTCGCGGCCGATCTCGATCAGAGCTTGGAGCCGCTGTAGGTCACGGTCTTGTGAGGCTCGTGCCAGTACTCGACGAAGTCGAAGGACATGATGCCTCCGGGGCTGATCGTGGCGCTGATCGCGCCGTTGCCCACGCCGGGGTTGGTCATGTCGCCTTCGAGGCGGCCGTTGCTGACGCTGTAGCGCCCGTAGACGCGCTGGTTGGAGCCATCGGGGTTGTCGCAGATTCTCCAGGTGCCGTCGGCGTTGAAGAAGCCGTACCAGCCCGTGCCGCCTGCGTCGGGAATGAGGCTCCAGGTGCCGACGAAGGCGGACGCCTCGCCGGTCGGGGTGGTGCCGTTCCCGGCATTGTCGTCGTCGTCGTTGTTCGTCTCCTCGGGGACGCTGCTGTCGCCCCAGGAGAAGGAGTTGCCGGATTCGCCGTGTTCGCAGCCGGCGGCGGCGAAGGCGACGATCCAGGCGGCGAGGGCCAGGCGGGGGAGGAAGGGGGAGGGGATTCGGCTCATGATTGTCCTATGTTACGGAGGGGTTTATTTCACGGCGGCCTTGGCCCAGGAGTCGCGGAGCGCGGCGGTTCGGTTGAACACGGGCGCGCCGGGCTTCGAATCCACGGGGTCGGCGAAGAAGTATCCCGTTCGCTCGAACTGGACGCGCGCGCCGGGAGGCAGCGCCGCAACGGCGGGCTCGGCGAACACCGTGGCGTCGCGGGCGGAGTCGGGGTTGAGGAAGGCGGTGAAGGGGCGGGCTTCATCAGCCAGCGGGTCCTCGACGGTGAAGAGACGGTCGTAGAGGCGGACGGGGATTTCGGCGGCGTGGCGCGCGCTGACCCAGTGGATCGTGCCGCGCACGGCGCGTCCGTCGGGCGCGTTGCCGCCGCGCGAGCCGGGGTCCATCGTGCCGTGGATCTCGAGGAGGCGTCCGGAGGCGTCCTCGACGACGTGGGTGCAGGTGAAGAGGCAGGCGTAGCGCAGGCGCACTTCGCGGCCGACGGCGAGGCGGAAGAACTTCTTCGGCGGATCCTTCATGAAGTCGGCGCGCTCGACGTAGAGCGTCTTCGAGAAGGGGATCTGCCGCGTTCCGGCGGCGGGGTCTTCGGGGTTGTTGACGGCGTCGAAGGTCTCCTCGCCGTCTTCGGGGTAGTTGTCGATGACCAGCTTGACGGGGTCGAAGACGGCGAGACGGCGCTCGGCGACGCGGTTGAGGTCTTCGCGAACGGCCTCTTCGAGCAGGCCGTAGTCCGTCGTGCTGATGAACTTCGTGGCGCCGAGGCCCTCGCAGAAGGCGCGGATCGCCGCGGGCGTGTAGCCGCGCCGGCGCATGCCGCAGAGCGTGGGCATGCGCGGATCGTCCCAGCCGGAGACGAGGCCGTCCTGGACGAGCTGGAGGAGCAGGCGCTTCGACATGACGGTGTAGGTCAGGTTGAGGCGCGAGAACTCGCGCTGCTGAGGACGGATCTTGACGCCGTTGCGCACGACGAGCAGTCCCATCTCGTCCATGCGGTCGACGACCCAGTCGTAGAGCGGGCGGTGGACTTCGAACTCGAGCGTGCACATCGAGTGCGTGACGCCCTCGAGCGCGTCCTCGATGGGATGGGCGAAGTCGTACATCGGATAGATGCACCACGTGTCGCCGGCGTGGTAGTGCGACACGTGCATGATGCGGTAGAGGACGGGGTCGCGGAAGTGGATGTTGGGCGAGGCCATGTCGATCTTCGCGCGCAGGCAGAGCGAGCCGTCGGGGAACTCGCCGGCCTTCATGCGGCGCAGGAGGTCGAGGTTCTCCTCCGGCGACGTGTTGCGCGTCGGGCTTTCGCGGCCCGGCGCCGTCGGCACGCCGCGGTACTGCTTCCATTCCTCCTGCGAGAGGCGGCAGACGTATGCGTGGCCGCTCTTGACGAGGTTCTCGGCGATGGCGTACATCGCGTCGAAGCGGTCGGCCGCGCTGTAGAAGTGTTCGCCCCAGTCGAAGCCGAGCCAGCGGATGTCCGCCTGGATGTTGGCGGCATATTCGTCGGACTCCTTCGAGGGGTTCGTGTCGTCCATGCGCAGGTGGCAGCGTCCGCCGAA
>CAYVJM010000115.1:0-7225 GCA_964451695.1 uncultured Lentisphaerales bacterium
GTCAAGGCCGTCCACGCCTACGCGCTCTGCGGCTACTGCAAGCTCTGCGGCGGCTACCACCACCCGCAGGTCAAGCGCCCGGACTCCGCCGCCGAAAACCAGCTCTGCCCGACCAGCGCCCTCGTCCGCAAGTTCGTCGAAGACCCGTTCTACGAATACACCGTCGACGAAGCGCGCTGCATCGGCTGCGCGATCTGCGTGAAGGGCTGCGCGCAGTTCGGCAACGGCTCGCTCTTCCTCCAGGTCCGCCACGACCGCTGCGTCAACTGCAACGACTGCGCCATCGCGCGCGCCTGCCCCGCCGGAGCCTTCCGTCGCGTGCCCGCCGACGCCCCCTACATCCTGAAAGGAGCGCCGCATGCCGGGACGTAGCCGCCTCCTGCCCGTCTTCGCGTGCCTCGGGGCGCTGACGCTCTGCGCGCAAGCCGCCGACCGTTTCCCGCGCCCGGACTTCACGACGGACTACGCCCCGCCAGCGCTGGCAACCCCCGCGCCCCTCCCCGCCTGGACCGGCTGGCTCGACATACTCCTCCTCGTCGCGGCGCTCGCGCTGGCCGACCACTTCGCGCTGCGCCGCCGCTCGCGCCGGGCGCTGGGACTGCTCGCCGTCGTCTGCGTGGCCTATTTCGGATTCTGGCGGCACGGCTGCGTCTGCTCCGTGGGCGCCCTCCAGAACGTGGCGCAGAGCCTCGCCGACCCCGCCACGATGATTCCCGCCACCGTGCTTGCCTTCTTCGCGATTCCGCTCGTCTGGACGCTCTTCTCGGGACGCACCTTCTGCGCGGCGGTCTGTCCCCTCGGCGCCGTGCAGGAACTGGTGCTGTGGCGCCCGCTCAGCATTCCATTCTGGCTCGACCGCGCGCTGGGCGTCATGCCCTGGCTGTACCTGGGCTACGCCGTCCTCTACGCCGCCACGGGCGCTGGATATCCCATCTGCCGCGAAGACCCCTTCGTGGCGATCTTCCGCCTCGGCGCTCCGGCACCCTACGTCGTGGCCACGGCGCTCTTCGTGGGTGCGAGCCTCTTCATCGGCCGCCCCTATTGCCGATTCTTCTGCCCGTACGGGGCGCTGCTCGGTCTGATGTCGCGCGTATCGCGCCGCCATGTCTCGATCTCGCCCGCCGAATGCGTCCACTGCCGCCTGTGCGAAGACGCCTGCCCCTACGGCGCGATCCGCACGCCCGCGCCCGCCGCCGCGCCGGAATCGCGCGCCGTCGGCGCGCGCCGGCTCGCGCTCACGCTCGCCCTGGCGGTGCCCCTGACGCTCGCCGCAGCGGGCGCGGGCTTCGCGATGGGCGACCGCCTCGCCGCCGTCCATCCGCGCATCGCCCTCGCCCGCGACGTGGCACGCCACCCCACGGCCGAAGCGGCGACGGGGAGCGATGCGCGCACCGCCTTCTTCCTCTCGGGTGCGACGCCCGAGACGCTCGCCGCGGAGGCCCGCGCCCTGCAGCGGCGCTTCGCCATCGGCGGCGCGCTCTGGGCAGGCGGACTCGCGATCGCCCTGCTGCTACGCCTCCTCGGTCTCTCGCTCTGGCGCTCGCGCAAGGACTACGAGCCCGACCGGGCCGCCTGCGTGAGCTGCGGCCGCTGCTTCGCCGCATGCCCCGTAGGCCGCAAGCGAACCCCACCGGATCAAGTTCCATGAAGCCAGAGCCCCTTCCTCCAGCCCCACTGTCCTGTGGCCTGCCGCGCGCGGCAGGTGGTGGCGCCGCTTCCGGTGCCGCCACCCGCGCCGTCATCGGCCGCCGACTCGCCGTCTTCTCGGGCGTCTTCGTTCTGGCCGTCGCCATCCTCATGGCCGTGAACGCCTATCTGCTCCGCACCGTCGATCCGCTCGAATCGCCGGCGCTTCAGACGCTCACGACCCAGCTCGAGAGCGAACCGGCGAACGCCGAGCTGCGCCAGCAAGTGCGCGAACTCGACTGGCTCGCGCGCCGCGCCTTCTTCGTCAAGCAATGGCAGCTCGAGACCGGCGCGTTCCTGCTGGTGATCGGCGGCATCGTCTTCATCCTCGCGCTCCAGCTCGCCGCCGCCGACCACCCCCGCGTTCCCGCCGCGCTGCGTCCCGGCGCCCGCCGCGAAGATCCGTGGAAATCGGCCGCATTTGCCCGCCGTGCGCTCGCCGCCGCCGGCATCGCCACGCTCCTCGCCGCCTGGGGCCTCCATTTCCGAGCCCCACGCCCCCTCCCCGCCCCGCCCCCCTCCGCACCCACTGCCGCAAACCCGACACCCTCCGCGCCAGCCACCGCCACATCGGCGGCGTCCACGGTATCAATCTCGAGGCCCAAAGCCACCGTTCCCGGGGTCTGGCCTTCCTTCCGAGGCCCCGATGGCCTCGGCATCGCCATCGGCGCCGACCCGCCAACCACCTGGGACGGCGCCACGGGCAGCAACGTGCTCTGGAAGACCGCAGTGCCCCTGGGCGGCTACAACTCCCCCGTCGTGTGGGGCGATCGCGTCTTCCTCAGCGGCGCGGACGCAAGCCGGCGCGAGATCTACTGCTTCCACGCCGACACCGGCGCCCTGCTCTGGACCGCCGACGCTTCGGACGTGCCCGGCACGCCGACGACACCGCCGGCCGTCACGGACGACACCGGCTACGCCGCGCCCTCGCTCGCGGTCGACGGCGAGCGCGTCGTGGCGCTCTTCGGCACCGGCGATCTCGTCGGCGTGGACTTCGACGGCCGCCGGCTCTGGGCGCGCAATCTCGGCGTACCCGCCAACCACTACGGCCATTCCTCCTCGCCACTGTTGCTCGGAGACGGCGTCTTCCTGCAATACGACCACGCGGAAGGCTCGGCGCTCCTCGCCCTCGACGTCGAGACGGGCGAAACCCGCTGGCAGACGGTGCGCCAGGCGCAGACCTCCTGGGCCTCGCCCATCCTGGCCGAGGCCGGCGGACAGCCGCTGCTCGTCCTCGCCGCCGCGCCGATGGTGGCGGCGTACGACCCCGCCACGGGGGCGAAGCGCTGGTCGCGCGATCTGCTCTCGGGCGAAATCGGCTCGTCGCCCGCCTACGCCGCCGGACGCGTCTTCGCCGCCAACCAGTACGCCCGCGCCGTCGCCCTCGACGCCGCCACGGGCGAGACGCTCTGGTCCCTCGACGACCTCGAACTGCCCGACGCCGCCAGCCCGGTCGCGACGGCGGAGCACGTCTTCATGCCCACGAGCCACGGCCCCTTCACCTGCCTCGCCGCCGCGGACGGAGCCGTAGTCTGGGAGCACGAGTTCGACGTCGGTGGGTATGGTTCGCCGATTATGGCGGCCGGCCGCATCTACTGGGTCGCATCCGATGGCCGCACGCGCATTTTCAACGCGGCCGGCGCCTTCACACTCATCGCGGAACCCGCGCTCGGCGAGCCCAGCGTCTGCACACCCGCCGTCTCGGGGCGCCGGCTCTACCTCCGCAGCACCCGCCATCTCTTCTGCATCGAGGCACCGGCACCCGATGGACCCTAGCCCCGCCAACGTCCCCGCCGAGCCTGACTTCGACCCGGCCGAAATCGACCGCATCCTCACCAAGCACGGACGCGGCGCGGAGGACGTCATCGCCGTGCTCCAGGCGATCCAGGCGCGCTGGCACTACCTTCCCGAAGCGGCCCTGCGCCACGTCTGCGCGCATAGCGCCATCACGCCGGCCGCGATCGTCGGCGTCGCCTCCTTCTACAACCAGTTCCGCCGCAAACCCGCAGGGCGCCACCGAATCAGCGTCTGCGTCGGCACCGCCTGCCACGTCAAGGGCGCGGACAAGCTCCTCGATGCCTTCCGCCGACATCTCCAGCTCGAGGCCGGAGCCGACACCGACCACGACCGCCGCTTCACGCTCGAAGCCGTCAACTGCCTCGGCTGCTGCACGCTGGCGCCCGTGGTGAAAGTGGACGACACGATCTACGGCTATGCGACGCCGGACGGCGTCGGCGAGATCCTCGACGACTTCCTGACGCGCGAGAAGCGCCGGGGCTCCGAGGCCGCTGAGCCCGCAACGGCGGCCGCGGACGACGCCTTCGTCGAAGTCCGCGTCGGCATGGGCTCGTGCTGCGTCGCCAACGGCGCGGCGGCCGTCGAGGCGGCGCTGCACGACGCCGCGACCACGCGGCGCGCACCGGTGCGGGTGCGGCGCGTGGCCTGCCTCGGACTCTGCTACGAGGAGCCCGTCGTCGAAGTCGAGGCGCCGGGTCAACCAGCGCGGCTCTACACGCACGTCAAACCGGAGGACGCCCTGGCCATTCTCCGGGAGAACGCTCCGCCACCGAGCCGTTTCGACCGGCTGCGGATGAACGCGGCGCACTGGCTCGAACGGCTCTACACGGACGCCGCGTGGCAGGGTCCGCACCGTGCCGCCGCCGATGCGCGAGACCCGCAGATCGACGCCTATCTTGAACCGCAGCGCCATCTCGCCACGGAGGCCGCGGGGGCGATCGATCCGCTCAGCCTCGCGGACTACGCAGGCATTGGCGGCTTCGCCGCGTTGCGCCAGGCGCTGCACAGCATGGCGCCGCGGGAAGTCGTCGACGCCATCGCGGCAAGCGGCCTGCGCGGACGCGGCGGCGGCGGCTTTCCGACCGGATTGAAGTGGCATGAAGTGGCGCGCGCCCCCGGCGAGGTCAAATACGTCGTCTGCAACGGCGACGAAGGCGACCCCGGCGCGTTCATGAACCGCATGCTGCTGGAGTCCTATCCGTACCGCATCATCGAGGGCATGCTGATCGCCGGCTACGCGGTCGGCGCCACGCACGGTCTGCTCTACATCCGCGCGGAGTACCCGCTGGCCATCGAACGCGTCGTGGCGGCGTTGGAACGCTGCCGCGAAGCGGGCTGGGTAGGTCCATCCGTGGACGGCACGGGCTTCGCGTTCTCGATCGCGGTGAAGTCGGGGGCCGGCGCGTTCGTCTGCGGCGAGGAGACGGCGCTCATCGCCTCGATCGAAGGACGGCGCGGCATGCCGCGCATCCGTCCTCCCTACCCGGCCGTCAGCGGGCTCCACGGCCGCCCCACGCTCGTCAACAACACGGAGACGCTGGCGCTCGTGCCGTGGATTCTGCGACACGGCCCGGAGGCGTTCGCCGCGATCGGCACGCCGTCGAGCAAGGGCACGAAGGTCTTCGCGCTCGCAGGAAAAATCCGCCGCGGCGGCCTCGTCGAAGTGCCGATGGGCATGACGATCCGCCAGATCGTCGAGGACATCGGCGGGGGCATCGAGGGCGGGCGTCGGCTCAAGGCCGTGCAGATCGGCGGCCCGTCCGGCGGCTGCATTCCGGAGCGCCTGGCAGACACGCCGATCGACTACGAGGCGCTCGTCTCCGCGGGGGCGATGATGGGGTCTGGTGGACTCGTCGTGCTCGACGAGACGGACTGCATGGTCGAAGTGGCGCGCTACTTCCTCGCCTTCACGCAGCAGGAGTCGTGCGGCAAGTGCACGTTCTGCCGGATCGGCACGAAGCGGCTGCTCGAAATTCTCGAGCGCCTCTGCGCGGGCCTCGGGCGACCCGGCGACCTCGAGGAGTTGGAACGGCTGTCCGGGCACATCAAGCGCGGCAGCCTCTGCGGACTAGGCAAGTCCGCGCCCAATCCCGTGCTGACCACGCTACGCTACTTCCGCGAGGAGTACGAGGCGCACCTTGCCGGCGTCTGCCCGGCGGGACAATGCAAGGCACTGATACGCTACGAAATCACCGAGGACTGCATCGGCTGCACGCGCTGCGCGCAGCAGTGCCCGGCCGGTGCCATCGCGCCGACACCCTACGAGCGACACGTCATCGACCCCGCCCGCTGCGTGCGCTGCGGCGGATGCCGCGCCGCCTGCCCAGCCGGCGCCGTCGTCGTGAAATCCGGCGGGACCGTCAGCCAATCTTCATCCGCTCGGCCACTTGAATGAAGTCGTCGCAAGACCAGATTTCAAGTTCCGTTGGATTCCGGATGAAGGGCTGCACATCGGCTTTGGCCGAGGCGAAGTCGGTTTGCGCGATGCGTTCCAGCAGCATCTTCCTGAAGTCCGCTTCCGACGATGGAGACTTCCAAGGGTGGCTTTGATCGATGCGGTTGACAAGATGGGCAAAGTTCATCACATGTCCGTTGCGGACATACCACTCGAAATCGTACCAGTCTCGCCCTTTGACGCGGGTTCTCCATTTGCGGAAGAGTAAGGCGTGCATCTTTCCGGCATAGAGACTGGGAATATCCATGCAACGCGGCGCGCGGCTCGGGGCTGATGAAGCCGTTGCTGACGAGCACCGTGCCGAGCCCCGCGGCGCGGGCGAGGCGGGCGATGTCGATCGCGTACTCGATGAACACCGTCGGCTCGTTGTAGGTGAACGCCACGGAGCGGCAGCCCTCGCGTTTCGCCATCGCGACGACCGTCTCCGGCTCGACGAAGGCCTACGCCCGTTTCAGCGCACCGCCGTGACGTGAAAGGTGGTGGTTCTGGCAGAACGCGCACGAGAGGTTGCAGCCGAACGTGCCGATGGAGAACGTGGAGGTACCCGGCAGATACAGGGCGAGGGGCTTTTTCTCGATGGGGTCGATCTGGAGCGCGGCGGGGCGACCGTAGGAATCCGCGATGAGCGCGCCGCCCTCGTTGCGGCGCAACCGGCAGGCGCCGACGCCCCCCGGCGGGATGCGGCACGCATGCGGGCAGAGTCCGCACGCCGCCACGCCGTCCGCGAGACGCGAGAAGAACATTGCCGGACGCGCCGGCTCCAATGGCTTTGACTGGGGTTCTTTCATGGTGACCTCCTGCGACGCCTTCCACTATACCGCCGCGGCGCCGCGCTTTCAAGCCTCTCGATGCTGGGGCCTGTCCCGAATGGCGCTAACTTAATGGGATGAAGGTCAGAAACGACTCGTGCCTGGCGCCATTCTCAGTGTGTGGGTCTGTGGGTTTGTGAGTCTGTGGGGTTCATTCGGATGCGATGTCGTGCCCGCTTCGGAGGTGGGGCGAAGCCGTCTCGGCGAGCCGCATTCGCCCGCGTCGACGGCGCGGGCGCGAAAGGCAGGAGAGGCGCTTCGCAACCCGCTTCCCGAGGAACTGCGGAGCGGTTTCGACGACGGCTCGCCGAGACGGCTTCGCCCTACCATGCTTCGCAATCGGCTTGCGGAGCGACTCACACACCCACACACCCACAGACATGGCGCGTTGAATCGGTGCCGAAATTCGACAATCTGGGCTTAAGTTAGCGCCATTCGGGCCGGGCCCCTGTTTCTGTCCTGAAGGACGTCAACCCTG
>CAYVJM010000116.1:0-7215 GCA_964451695.1 uncultured Lentisphaerales bacterium
GTCGGCGGCGCCGCCTCCCTCGACGAATGCTGGTCGCTCGTGCGCGCCAGCGAGCAGAGCCGCAAGCCCTGCATGATGCTCGAGAACTGCTGCTACGGCCAGGAGGAGATGGCCATCCTCAACATGGTCAAGAAGGGCGTCTTCGGCGAGGTCGTCCACTGCCAGGGCGGTTATCAGCACGATCTGCGCGACGAGATCGGCCAGGGTGACGTGATCCGCCACTATCGTCTCGAGAACTTCCTCCATCGCAACGGCGAACTCTACCCCACGCACGAAATCGGCCCCATCGCCAAAGAGCTGAACCTCAACCGCGGCAACCGCATGCTCACGCTCTGCAGCATGGCCTCGAAGGCCGTTGGCCTCGAAGCTTGGCTTAAGGAGCACCGCAAGGACTCTCCGCTGGCCGACCACCGCGTGAACGCCGGGGACATCGTCACCACGATGATCAAGTGCGCGAACGGCGAGACGATCCTGCTCACGCACGACTGCACGCTTCCTCGCCCCTACTCCCGCGGCCACCGCATCCAGGGCACCAAGGGCATCTGGATGGAGGATACGCGATCCGTCTTCATTGAAGGCCGCAGCCCCGTGAAAGAGGGAGAATGGTCTCATGCCTGGGAAAACGACAAGGCCATCATGGAGGAGTTCGAGCACCCGCTCTGGAAGGCGTATCGCCAGTTCGGCCTGCGCGGTGGACACGGCGGCATGGACTACCTCGTCCTGCGCGCGTTCGTCGAAAGCATCCAGAACGACGTCCCCCCCCCGATCGACGTCTACGACACCGCCTCGTGGATGGCCATCACGTGCCTGAGCGAGCAATCCGTCGCGATGGGCGGAGCCCCCGTCCCCGTGCCGGACTTCACCAACGGCGAGTGGATCTGGCGCGGCCCGCAGAACACCGGCGACTATTCGCTCGACTTCATTCCCGAGTGATGTTCGGTCGCGGCAAGCGCCCGTTGCGCCGCTAGCCGGGATCGGTTCCAGGCGTCTCGGTCATTCGCTTCGCAGCGCGGACAGCAGGGGTCCGCGGGTGGCGGCGCGGACCGCCAGCGCGATCCACAGCAGGCTGCCCGCCAGCACCGCGCCTAGCGCCGCCGCCAGTCCGCTCCATGGCACCGTTCCCGGAGATGCGCGCAGCGCCGGTGAAACCGCCACCGCCGCCGCCAGCGCGCCGATGCCCGTTCCCACTACTGCGAGCGCTGCGTGCTCCGCGATAACCATTGCCCGCAGCATCCGTAGCCGGAATCCGACCGCCCGCAGCAGCGCCAGCTCGGCCCTGCGCTCCAAGATGTTGCGCGCCGCCACGACGCCCAGGCCCGCGCTGCCCAGCAGCACGCCAAGCCCACCCAGCAGCATGAAGATCGCCAGATAGGTGTTTTCCACGCTGCTGAACGCCATCAGCCGATCAACTGCCGACGTCGCCTCCAGCCCCCGCGCCTCCAGCCGCTCGGACAGCCGATCTGCGAGCGCCGCGCGGTCGGTGGCCGACGGTGCGTCAACCAGAAAGACGCGGTTCCCGCCGATCGATGGGAAGCGCCGCACGAACGCCGATTCCGCGATCATCACATGTCCCTGGAGGATGGATGACGCCAGCGCCGCCACCAGCTTCACGCGAAACGGGCGCCCCGCTTCATCCACGATGTCCACCGTGTCGCCGACCTGCTTGCCCAGGCTCCAGACGATGTCGCCGAGGTTCGCGATGCCCGGCACGACATCCGGTCCGAGGTCGTGATCGAGCCACCGCCAGGAGGGTGCGCCGGCTCCCTGCTCCGAGCCTTTCGCAAAGGTGAACGCCCCGCGGCGCGCCAGCGCCTCGGGGTCGACGCCGAGCAGCGGCGGCGTGGCGACGCGGTTCAGGTTGAGACAGCTCGCGTCGTCCCCTTCGCGCAACCGCAGCGGCGTGAAGCGGACGCCCTCCATCAAGCCCTCGCCGAGGCCAAGCCGCCTGCGGATCGCCGGATCGTCGAGATCCTCGACAATCGGCAGCGTCGCCGAGGCCCACAGCGCATAGCCGCCCGTGCCGCTCGCCGCGTCGTCGGGATTCAGCGGCGGTCCGCGCCGGTTGGCGGCGACGGCCGCGACGAGGAAGACGCCGAGCGCCATCATCGCTACGCAGGCGAGGCTGCGTCCGCGCCGCCGCGCTGCGCTGCGTACCACGAGGCGGAGCGCGCCGGGCGCACCGCGTCCGGCCGTTCGCTGGACATGGCCCAGCGCGCCGTGCACCAGCGCGAGCGTTCCGGCGAGCATGGCTGCCCCCGCCGCGAAGAACGCGGACGCGTCCTGTCCGGCGGGCAGAAACGCGACGGCCGCCGCCGCTGCGGCGACCAGCATCGTGCCCACCGCGACGGCGCGGTTCGACGTCCCGCCGCGGCCGTCTTCGCAGCCGTCGTCGGCATGCAGGTCGCGCACCGTCGCCTGCGACTGGCGGCGAACCGCCCACGCCAGGCCCGCGATCGCCGCGAGCGCGGCGGCGGCGCCGCCGAGGAGGAGCGTCTCCGGGGCAACGTGCGCTTCGAAGCCCGAGGTGCGCACGATGTCCCGCCATCGCGTCTCGAGCGCCGCGAGGACGATCCGCTGGTAGCCTGCGGCCGAGACCGTGCCCGCGAGCGCGCCGGCGAGCACCAGCGCGAGGCCTTCTCCGACCAGCAGCGCGGCGACGTGGCGGGGACGGAAGCCCAGCGCGCGCAGCGTGCCGGTCTCGGCGGCACGCCGCTGCGCATTGAGCGCGAAGAGCAGTGCCGCCAGCAAGATCGCGGAGACGATCAGAAAGAAGCTCAGTCCGATGAAGAGACCGCCGAAATCGACGGCCTCGCGGCTCGCCTTCAGCGCCGCCGCCCGAGCGGGCTGCACAACCCAGCCAAGATCGCGCGCCGCGACCGCGCGACGCAGGCGTTCGCCAAACGCGGCGGCGTCGCCGGCGCCGGGCGCCAGGCGCAGCGCGGTGTACGCGCCGTACTTGTTGCTCCAGAGCCGTTCGGCGTCGGCGAGGGTGAAGTAGAGTTTCGGCAGCGGCCCGTAGGCGCGCCAGTAGGCTTCGTCCTTCTCGCGGATGCGCGCCAGGTCCACGGGCAGGTCGGGATCCCAGTCGCGGCAGTTCGCCGCGTCGGAGAGACCGGGAATGTTAGGAACGAGGCTGCGATCGGCCGCCGCGACGTCGGCGACGGGGACGATGCCGGCGACGGTGAAGCGTTCGACGTGCTCGGCAAGGCGGCCGCCGCTGTCGACGGCGTCGTAGCGCACGGCGATGGCGTCGCCCGCCGCCACGCCGAGGTCTTCGGCGAGCCAGTCGTTGACGAGGACGTTGCCGGGCGGCGTGTCGGCCGGCATTCGCGGCGCGCCGGGAGCGCAGGCGAAGGAGTAGGGGGTGGCGCGACCGTTCGCCGCGATGCGGTTGACGAAGTAGGCGACGCCCGGCTGGAGTGCGGGTTCGATGCGACGCGCGGCATCGGCGACGGCGGGCGGGATGAATACGCGGTCCGACCGAAGCTCGATCCCGCCGCCGGGAATTTCACGCAGCGCCAGGCCGGCGTCGTCGAGGCGCCAGGCGTCGTCGAGGCGCGCCTGCCAGGCTGCGGGGGCGTAGTTCTGGGTCGGCGGCAGGAGAAGGACGTTGGCGCGGCCAGGCTGCGCGAGGCGTTCGGCGAGCCACTCGCGGGGGAGAAACACGGTGGGGGCGGCGATCTGCGTGGTCTTGAGGGAGAAGTGGCCAAAAGCGCGCGCGTCGAGGACGCCGGCGACGGTCAGCCGCTGCGATACCGCATCGGTGCCGCGGGCGGCGACGCTCATTTCGGCCGGTAGGCCCCCGGGCTTGCGCAGGCGCAACACCCAGGCGTCTCCAGCCGCGGCACCGCCGAGACGGTCCGCGAGCGTCTCGTTGATCCAGCAGCCGCCCGGCGGCGGGGGGGCGGGCCGCCAGGGCTCGGGGGCGAGCGCCCAGAAGGCGTCGTCGACGCCGACCACCTGAACGCCGTTGACGCGCCGGCCGCCTTCCGGCGCGAGAGCCACGCCTTGGAGCAGGAGGAGGGCGGCCGGCGGCGTGGCGGGGTCTCCACCCAGCCGCGTGGCGAGGTCGGCGCGGAAGAGGCGGTCGGGGGAGACCAGGGCGCAGTCGGTTTCGCCGAGGCGCGCGTGCGCCATGCGGGCGAGGCCGACGCGGACGGAGTCGCCTACGAGCATCGCTCCGGTCAGAACCGTTGTGGCCAGCGCGGCACCCAGCGCCACGCCGAGGTTCGCCCGGCTATGGAAGCGGAGGCTGCGGAAGATGAGCCGCAACGCGTTCATGGGACCTGGAAGCTAGAAATACAGGTCGCGCTCGCCGGCGCAGATGCGGTTGTAGCGATCGAAGACCTGCGGGTAGAACTTGGGGTAGGTTCGCTGGATGGCGGCGAGTTCGGACAGAATGACGGGTTCGCAGATCTTGACGCTCTCGGGGGAGGCGAAATCGTCGAGCCATTCGCGGAAGGTGAGGACGGCGTTGATCTTGCAGAACGTGCCCTCCTTGCCGGTCTTGAGCGCGTCCATGATGCAGCCGCCCGTGCGGCCGCAGCGGTAGCCGGCGGTGCAGAAGGAGGTGATGATGCCGCGCCGGGCCAGGTCGCAGATGAGTTCCTCGAGTGTGCGCGGGTCGCCGAGGAGGAACTGCTGTTCGTCGATCTCCTGGCCGGCCTGCTTCGCGTAGGCGCCGATGCCGATGCGCGTCGAGGCGTCCATCTGGGTGATGCCGAGATCCACGCAGGCGTCGCGGAGCTGCGGGGATTCGCGGGCGGTGACGATGAGGCCCGTGTAGGGGACGGAGAGGCGCAGGACGGTGACGGCGTGCTTGAAGTTGTCGTCCGTGAAGTTGTCGAGGGGGTGGCTGGAGATTTCGGAGCCGCTGGCGGGGTGGAGGCGGGGCACGGAGAACGTGTGGGGACCGATGCCGCGGAAGCGCTCGAGTTCGCGGGCGTGGGTGACGAGGCCCATGACCTCGAAGCGCCAGTCGTGGAGGCCGAAGAGCACGCCGAGGCCGACGTCGTCGATGCCGGCGTCGAAGGCGCGGTGCATGGCGGTGATGCGCCAGCCGTAGTCGCCCTTGACGGTGTCGGCGGGGTGCATGTCCGCGTAGGTTTTGTGGTGGTACGTCTCCTGGAAGACCTGGAACGTGCCGATGCCGCCTTTCTGGATGATCTTGAGATCGTCGATGGACATGGGCGCGGCGTTGACGTTGATGCGGCGGACGTTGCTCGTTCCGTGGCGCGTCTTGACGTTGACGGAGTAGATGGCCTCGAGGCTCTGGGCGATGAATTCGGCGCCGGAGATCGGGTGCTCGCCGTAGACGGCCATGACGCGCTTGTGGCCATCGCGCCCGGTCATGGCGGCGGCCTCGGCCTTGATCTCGTCCATCGTCAGGCAGCGGCGCTTGAGCAGGTCGTTCTCGCTGCTGAAGCCGCAGTAGCGGCATCGGTTGACGCAGTGGCTCGAGATGTACATCGGCGCGAAGGTGACGATGCGGTTGTCGTACACGAAGCGCTTGATCTTGAGGGCGGTCTCCTCCATCTCGCGGCGCAGCTCCGGATCGGAGACGTGCAGCAGGAGGGCGGTCTCGGCGGGCTCGAGCGTCTGGATGGCGAGCGACTTCGCGAGGATGTCGCGGACGCGCGCGGGATCCGGGTTCCGGGCGGCTTCGAGCTGGCGCTCGATGAGTTCGTCGTCGATGAAGTCGCGGCCGTTGGCGTAGTAGCGCGTGATTTCGTCGCGCTTGATGACAGTATCCGGTGTGAATTTCATGGGTGTCTCGTCCTTGGTTTCAGAATAAGTTTCCTTGCCTCAGAAAGAACCAAGACTAGCACAACGCCCCGCAGGTCGTCAAACCGCTGAAAATCTCGCGGCGCGCTCCGCCGATTCGTGCTATACTGATTCGCGTTGATCGTCCCATCCACCCCCGATTCCGCAAGGAGACGCCATGCCCAAGACTCCGCCGCTGACCCACCTCTTCGCTTTCGAGCAGACCAACGACAGGACCCGCCCCTACATCATGGCGGAGTTCGTCGCGAACGGCGAGAGCAATCTCGTCTTGACGGACATGCTCATCCGCGAGGTGATGAAGAACCCGCGCGTGGCCAAGGTGCTTCGCAAGGATCTTGAAACGACGGGCGCGCGTTTCGTCGACGCCCACGCGCCGTTCGGCGTCATCGAGGATCTCGATCTGCCGTTCGAGGCCATGCGCCCCGCGATGGTCATGCGGCAGAAGCTCGCCCTCGAGATCGCCGCCGACTTCGGCGTCGACAGCATCACGATGCACGTGGGCAACACGCCCGAGGACTTCTCCGCCTTCACGCTCGATCAGCTCCATAGCTGCATCCTCCGCTCGCTCGACGAGGTGCTTCCTGTCGCGGAGCGCCTGGGCGTCGTGATCGCGATCGAGAACATCTGGTTCCCGACCAGTACGCCGGAGAAGCTCCTCGAGATCGTCGGGCACTTCCACTCGCGGAGCCTTGGTCTCTGCTTCGACGCCGGCCACGCCAACCTCATGGCGCGCGACCGCGGCGCCGCGGACTCCAGTCCGATCCAGGCCTGGCAGCGCTTTGGCGCGGTGCCCTACGACGCCGCCATCCTCGACAAGATGCTTCCGCACGTCACGACCTGCCATCTGCACGACAACGACGGGCTCTGTGATCAGCATCTGCTACCTGGCCGAGGCGAGATCGCCTGGGGACCTCTGGTCGCGAAGCTCAAGACGGCACCCCGCCTCAAGTGCATCCAGAACGAGGTGAACGGGCTCTACTCCGGGGCGAGCATCGCCGATACCTGCAGGACGTTCCGCAGCCTCGTCGGCTAGCCGTTTCCTTCGCGGAGACTGACCGAGTGCCTGGGCGCTTCTCTGGTGTGGCTTGACATCGCGGTCTGAAATCATTACAGTAAGTTCCTATGAACAGCAAAACCCCTCGTCGCGCCAGTTTGATGGAGGTTGCGCGGTTGGCCGGCGTCTCCACGGCCACGGCCTCGCGCATCCTGAACGGGAACGGTCTCTTTTCGGAATCCGCCCGGGCTCGCGTCCAGGCGGCCGCGAAGCAGCTCCGCTACATCCAGAACCCCTATTTTCGGCGCATCCGCCGCAACGACCGCCCGGCCTCCACCGGCAACTTGGCGTTGTTGATGCCGTCCTACTACCGCCCCCTCTACCGGGCGGACCAGCAGATCAACCGCGTCCTCGCCGGCGTCGAGTCCGCCACCCAG
>CAYVJM010000117.1:0-7172 GCA_964451695.1 uncultured Lentisphaerales bacterium
TCCGCGGCGATGGCGTGGGCATCCGCGGCCGTGGCGCGGCGCAGCGCGGCGCCGGTGTGGCTGTCGGGGTGCGCCGCGATGTCGTCGGGCGTTCCGGTAGCCACGACGCGGCCGCCGGTCTCGCCGCCTTCGGGACCGAGGTCGACGATGTGGTCGGCGGCGCGCATGACCATGAGGTTGTGTTCGATCACGATGACGGAGTCGCCGCCGTCCACAAGCCGTCGCAGGACGGCGTTGAGGATCTCGATGTCGGTGAAGTGGAGCCCCGTCGTGGGTTCGTCGAAGATGAAGAGCGTGCCGCCGCGCTTTGAAAAGCGCTTGGCGGCGGCTTCGGCGAGGTAGCCGGCCAGCTTGAGGCGCTGGGCTTCGCCGCCGCTGAGCGTCGGCACGGGCTGTCCGATCTTGAGGTAGCCGAGGCCCACTTCGACGAGAGGTTTGAGCGCTGCCGTGACACGATCCTCGCCGGCGAACGCCTCAAGCGTCTCGTCCACCGTCATCTCGAGCACGTCGGCGATCGAGATCGAACGTCCACGGGCGGGCCAGGGGAGCGTCACTTCGCAGATTTCGCGGCGGTAGCGGCGTCCGCCGCAGACTTCGCACTTGAGGTAGACGTCGCTGAGGAACTGCATCTCCACCAGCTCGTAGCCCGAGCCCTCGCAGACGGGGCATCGGCCGATGCCGGAGTTGTAGCTGAAGTCGCCGAAGGAGAAGCCGCGCTCGGCGGCGTCGGGCTGCTTAGCGAAGACGCGCCGGATCGCGTCGAACGCCCCGACGTAGCTCGCCGGGGTCGAACGCGTCGTCTTGCCGATCGGGGACTGGTCCACGAGCACGACGTCGGCGAGGAACTCGCCGCCGCCGACGGCGTCGCACGCCCCGCACGATTCGACGGCGCGGCCCAGGCGGCGGAGGAGGTTCGGGTAGAGCACGTCGTTGACGAGCGTGGACTTACCGGAGCCGCTGACGCCGGTGACGACGACGAAGCGGTTGAGGGGGAACGCCACCGTGACGTCCTTGAGGTTGTGCTCGCGAGCGCCGACGACACGCAACTCGCGCGGGGCGGGCGCGGCGGGGGCGGGCGGGCGTGGCGCGGGCGCGGCCGCGCCGCCGAAGAGGTAGGGCGCCGTCGCGCTCGCCGCGCAGCCGGCCAGATCGCGGACGCGGCCGTTGAAGACGATGCTGCCGCCGCGTTCGCCGGGGCCGGGGCCCATTTCGATGACGCGGTCGGCCGCGGCGATGACGTCCGGGTCGTGTTCGACGACGAGCACCGTGTTGCCGGCGTCGCGGAGGCGCCTGAGCACCGAGATCAGGCGGCCGACGTCGCGCGGGTGGAGGCCGATGCTCGGCTCGTCGAGGACGAAGAGCGTGTTGACGAGCGAGCTGCCGAGGGCCTGCGTGAGGTTGATGCGCTGGACCTCGCCGCCGCTGAGCGTGCGGGACTGGCGGTCGAGGGTCAGGTAGTCGAGGCCGACGTCGCGGAGGTAGCCGAGGCGCGGCAGGATCTCGTCGAAGAGCGTCTGCGCGTCGCGGGTGGCATTCGTCGCGCGCAACGCTTCGAAGAAGGCGAGCACGTCGCCGACGGGCATGAGCATCAGCTCGTGGATGTTGACGGAGCGGCCGGCGGCGACGAGGCGCCAGTTCAGCGCGGCGGGCTTGAGGCGGGAGCCGCCGCAGTCGGGGCAGAGGCGGTATTCGCGGTAGCGGGAGAGCATGACGCGCACGTGCATCTTGTAGGCGCGGGATTCGAGCCAGTCGAAGAAGCGCTTGACGCCCCACCAGACGCGCTCCTCCCAGCCGCCTTCGCCTTCCATCACCCAGCGGCGGTCTTCCTCGGACAGGTCCTGCCACGGCGTCTTGACGGGGAACTTGCGCCGTTTCGCGTAGGTCATCAGCTCCTTCTGGCATTCGATGAAGCTCGCGGTTTGGAAGGGCTTGATGCAGCCGTCCGCGACGCTTTTCGACGGATCGGGCACGACGAGGGATTCGGAGAAGGTGATCGTGCGGCCGAAGCCGCGGCAGCGTTCGCACGCGCCGGCGGGCGAATTGAAGGAGAAGAGGTTCGGGGTCGGCTCTTGGAACTCCAGCCCGCAGTCGGGGCAGCTCAGGCGGCTGCTGAACTTCAGCTCGGCCGTTTCCGAGCCGTCCTCGGCCAGCTTGAAGACGGAGAGGTCGCCCTTGCCTTTTTCGAAGGCGGCTTCGAGGGACTCGGCGATGCGGGCGCGGCGGTTCGCATCGAAGGCGACGAGGTCCTGGGCCACGCGCAGTCGGCCGTCCGGTTCGTCGGAGACGCGCCGGTAGCCCTGTTTTTCGAGGAGGGCGATCGTCTCCTCGCGGGTGAAGCTCGGGGGGATGGCGACGCGGAAGGCGATCAGGGCGCGCGAACCGGCGAAGCCGGCGGCCTGGAGTTTGTCGAAGACGGTGTCGGGCGTGTCGGCGACGACTTCTTGGTTGCAGCCGGGGCAGAAGAGGTGCGCCCGTTTGGCGAAGAGCAGCTTGATGTGGTCGTTGAGTTCGGTCATCGTTCCGACGGTGGAGCGGGACGTGCGGACGGGGTTGATCTGGCGGATGGCGATGGCGGGCGGGATGCCTTCGACGGCGTCGACGTCCGGTGGATCCATGCGTTCGAGGAACATGCGCGCGTAGGAGGAAAAGGTCTCCATGTAGCGGCGCTGGCCTTCGGCGTAGACGGTGTCGAAGGCGAGGGAGGACTTGCCGGAGCCGCTGACACCGGTGACGACGATGAACTCGCCGATGGGAAAGTCGATGTCGAGATTGCGGAGGTTGTTCTGGCGCGCGCCTCGGACGCGGATCGCGGCGACGGCGCGGTCGGCGCCGGCCGGCGGTGCCGGGGCGTGGTCGTGCCCGCATGCGCAGGGCTTCTTGGCGCGTGTGGATTTCTTCTGCATGCGCGGCATTGTACCACGTTGCGCCCCCGCCATGCAAAAGGGGGCAGGTTTCGCGCTACGCCTTCGCCGCTTCCGGCGCAAGGAAGAGCGAGATGTAGGTCGTGGGCAGGGCGTCGCTGTCGCCGATCGCCTCGACGCGGAAGTTTGGCGCTTTGCCGGTAGGCGCGACCCTGGCGTCCCAGGCGAGGCGCTCGCCGGGCTTGAGCGAGACCTTGAGCGTCTTCTCGCCGTCGAGTTTCGCGGCGTTGGCGGGCACGACCTTGAAGACATACTTGCCCTTGACCGGCGCAAAGCCGCGGTTCTGGAGCGTGAGGGAAATCTCGCGGGCCTCGCCCTGGGCGACCTTCGGATTGTCCTGCTCGTAGACTCTGTTGAACGGGACCGTGCCGTTGTCCATCCCCTTCGCGACGCCGCGCACGGGCCACTCGGAACGCCAGGGCCAGAGCATCGCCTCGACGAGCGGGCGCTTCTCGATCTTCTCGGGCGCGATCGCGTCGATCGTGGCGGGCAGCGTGCCGGTGAAGCGGGGGCCTGACTCCTTGACGACGCGCGCGACGGAGGACTCGGTGATGCCGGTGAGACGCGAGGCGGCGGCGGGAACGCGCAACGCGGGCGCGCCTCCGGCGGGGTCGTGGATCGCGATATCCGCGACGATGCTGTGCTCCTCGCTGCCGGTCTTATTAACCTCGGCAAGCGTCGTTGCCTGACCGCGGACGCAGAGCCAGGCGGGCGTGTCGGGACGCGGGGAGAAGACGTTGCGGTCGGAACGGAAGCGGCGACCGGTGTCCTGGTCGGGGTACTGAGACAAGTTGAGGAACGGCTGATTGCGGCCGGGGAAAGCGCAGATGTTGCGCTCGAAGACGACCGCCTGCGCGGTCATGCCGCGGCTGAGGCGGGCGTTGCCCTCGAAGGAGGTGTCCGCAAGAAGGTTGCCGGCGACGACGTTGTCACGGCCGTAGTGCTGGTGGAAGCTCTCGCACTTGGTGTTGAGGACGACATTGTCCTCCATGTGGACCCATGAGGATCCTTCGTCGGTGTAGAGACCCCAGCCACCGTAGCCGTAGGAGAGGACGTCGTGGATGTAGTTGTGCGAGACGGTCGTGCCGGGCTGGCGGCCGAGCGTGTAGACCGCGCCCATGTCGGAGAGAAGGCCGCGGCCGATGTCGTGGATGTGGTTCCAGTCGATGTGGTTGTCTCGCGAACAGGCCGGCGCGAATCCCCAGGTCCACCCGCAGGAGACGCCGGAGTAGTAGAAGCGCCAGATGTGGTTGTGGACGATGTGGTTGCAGCCCGCGTCGCCGCACCAGATGCCGATGGCGGACATGAAGCGGATGCCGCCGTCGTGGATGGAGCAGTCGGAGACGGTCGTTGAGGACGGCTCGCAGAGGTCGACTTCCCCGGGCTTGCGCTTCTCCCACCCCATGTCCTCGGGAATGAGGCCGCCAACCGACATGCGGTTGTGCCAGCCCTCGTCGAGTCCTTGGTCGGGGCCGATCTTGACGCCGCCGGCGCCGAGGTCGTAAAGCGCGCACGCGACGATGCGGCTGCCGTGGCAGCCGCGCATGACGTCGATGCCATAGCCCGCCACGCCATGCACGTCGCAGGCGTAGAAGGCGCAGTCGCGGGCGTCCGTGAGCAGAATTGCGCCGGGCGCTTGGATGGAAGCCTGGCTGATGCCTGGGCAGCCGACCGGCATGTCCCACTCGTTGTGACGGAATTCGAAGAACTCAAAGCGGAGGCTCTCGACGGCGCGTTTCGCGGTCCCCTTGATATGTAGCAGGCGCTCAGTGAAGGGGGCCTCGACGAGGCTTCCGAAATTCTCGCCCGGCATCGGGATGTAGGAGAGGACGCCGCTCTTGCGGTCGAGGTACCAGTCGCCGGGTTCAGTGCAGGCCTCGCGAAGATTCTCGAGACGAAAGCGCGCGCAGAGTCCGGTTTCGTCCGAGCCGAACTTGCTCATCGGCGGTGTCGCGAAGTTGACGATGTTCTTCTCCTCGTCGACCGAGCCGATGTGCAGGTGGTTCTCGTACCAGTGGTCGGGAACTACGACATCGATGTCCTCGATGTTGTGAAAGTCTTTCGTGAAGTCGCCGGGCTTGAAGTAGGCCGCCTTGATCGCGCCCGGTTTGATGTGCGCCCAGCCCTCGCAGGTGCCGACGCCGCCGGTGAAACGCTTGAACGCATCGCCGTGCGGAAGGCGCGCGCGGAGGCGGCGGATGCCGTTGACGAAGAGTTGCGTGAAATACCATTTGCATTCCGCGACGTCGGGAATCGTCATTTGCCAGCACGGGATGTCATTGATCTTGCCGTTCGTCCAGCCGGTGAGGACGCGCGAGCCCGCGACGACGACGCGGCCTCCGTCTGCGGCCCACGTGACAGGGGCCTTGGCCGTTCCGCCGTCTTCGGGGGTGAAGACCAGAGGCTTCTCGATGCGGCAGACGCCGGGCTTGACGAGGATGCGCACCGGAGCGCCGTCGAGGGTGCCTGCGGCACGAAGTCTACGGAGCGCCTTCTGCGCTCCCGGAATGGAGTTCCAAGGATTCTCGACCGAGCCATCGCCCGGTTTTTTTGCGGATGGATCAACATGAAAAATTTGAGCGTTCATAGTCATTCCAACAACAAATCCCAGCGTGGTGCCGCGCCAAACCGATTGCGCAAGCACTTGCCGCGTTCGCTTGACGGTGTCGGCAATACTCGCACAGGCGGCTGTTGGCCGTCAAGATTATATGGCAGCGTGTCGCGAAGCGAGGTGGGGCGACGCCGTCCCGGCCAGCCCCGCCACCGTAATCTCGAACAAAATGCAAGATTACAATAACCCATTGCGCGGGAGTAGGTTGGAACGGTTCGCAGGCGGACATCGCAATCGCTGCTTCCTGAGTGAACTGGAGCCTGATCGGAAGGAGGATTACGATTAGGGTCAGGATTACGATTAGGATCAGCGGCAACGGGGGCGGGGCAGGACGCTCCGCAAGGATGGGGGCTGACCGGGTCCCGGTCAGCGTCCGGAGGCGTCCTGCTTCATGGCGGCGAGGGAGAACTCGGCCTGGGAGCTGATCTTGTCGAGGCGGCCGTCGAGCATCCAGCAGATGCGGTCGGAGGAGCGCAGCATCTTGGGGTCGTGGGTGGAGCAGACGACGGTGACGCCGTCGCGGGCGTTGAGTTCCTTGAGCAGCTCGATGATCTCGGAGCCGGTCTTCGTGTCGAGGTTGCCGGTGGGTTCGTCGGCGAGAATGACGCTCGGGGTGTTCGCCAAGGCGCGGGCGACGGCGACGCGCTGCTGCTGGCCGCCGGAGAGCTCGAAGGGCTTGTTGTGGAGGCGGTGGCCAAGGCCGACGCGCTCGAGGATGGCGGTGCCGCGGCGGTCCGCCTCCTCCTTCGGCGTGCCCTGGAAGACCATGGGCAGCACGACGTTCTGGAGGGCGCTCATGACCTGGATGAGGTTGAAGGTCTGGAAGATGTAGCCGATGCGGTTGCAGCGGAACCAGGCCTGCTGGCTTTCGCTCATGTCGAAGACGGACTGCCCCTCGAAGAGCACGCGCCCCTCGGTGGGCACGTCGAGCGCGCCGATCTGGTTGAAGAACGTGGACTTGCCGGAGCCGGAGGGACCCATGATGGAGAGGAACTCGCCCCTGGGGATTTCGAGGTCGATGCCCTTGAGCGCCCAGAGCACCTCGTCGCCCGTCTTGTAGCGCTTCTTGACGTTTTCCGTCTTGATGATGATGTCGGCGGCTTTCATGGCGGCTAGTGTCCGAACTCGTCGGTGTTGAAGTCGATCTCCTCGGGGCGGGCGGCCTTGACGATGGCGCCGTCCTCGATCCAGAGGATGCGGTCGGAGGCCTTGAGCATCTTGAGGTCGTGGGTCGCGGAGATGATGGTCGCGCCCAAGGTCTTCTGGAGCTGCTTGAAGAGGTCGATGATCTCCTGACCGGTGCTCTGATCGAGGTTGGCGGTGGGTTCGTCGGCGAGGATGATGTCGGGGGAGTTGGCGAGGGCGCGGGCGATGGCGACGCGCTGCTGCTGGCCGCCGGAGAGTTCGGCGGGCTTGTGGAGGATGCGGTGCTCGAGGCCGACCATGCGGAGGATCTTGATCCCCTTCTCGCGCGCCTCCTCGCCGTTGAGGCCGACGAAGGCCATCGGCAGGGTGACGTTCTCGAGGCAGGTCATGACCTGGATCAGGTTGTACGTCTGGAACACGTACCCGATTTTGCGGCAGCGCAGCCAGGCGAGTTCCTCGGCGTCGAGCTGGGCGATGTCGACCTGGTCGATGTA
>CAYVJM010000118.1:0-7156 GCA_964451695.1 uncultured Lentisphaerales bacterium
CCTTCCGACCCCTTTTCCAGCCTCTCGTCACACTCGAGAACTCGGTACTGTCAAGCATGGTAGAGGCAAGGTGGAACGGTCACTTCTTCCTTGCGCCATCGGGATCTTTGTGCCAGACTTTCCTTCAGCGGCAAGCGTGGTGTGTCAAGCCGCTCAAGGGTAAATCCGCTATTCGGTGGCGAATGGAGACAGTCTAGACGGCGGAACCGGTTTCTTCCACAGTTGCGGGCAGGTCGTGAGCGACAGCAACAAGAAAGGAGGACGCATTATGAAACGAATGCGGTCATGGCGATGGATGCCGGCGGCGCTGCTGCTGGCGATATGCGGAACGACGGCGCGGGCGGATGAGTTCGCCGTCCAGTCGTTCGACGGGACGGGGCGGCTGACGTTCAACGAGGTTTCGACGGCGGTGGTTTACGCAGTGGAGTCAGCTACCACGCCCACAGGAAAATGGACGACCGTTCAGGCGTCTCGGGCGCCCGTGAATGAGTTCAGCATGGCCACCACCGGGCTTGCCACGTGCTTCTACCGCCTCGTTGCGAGCGTGACAAACTCATTTGCGCCGGAACCACCTGGCATGGTATTGATCCCCGGCGGGACGAACGTCGGCACGGACCCCGACTTCGGGGCGTACAGCCTGACAGTGGACTCGTTCTACATGGACCGGTACGAGGTGACGAAGGCGCTGTGGGACGAGGTCTACAACTGGGCCGTCGCCAACGGCTACAGCTTCGACAACAACTTGGATGGAGAAGGGCCACATGGGCAAGGCAAGGCGGCGCACCACCCGGTGCAGACGGTGAACTGGTACGACTGCGTGAAGTGGTGCAACGCCCGCAGCCAGAAGGCGGGGCTAGCGCCGGTCTACTACACCAACGCCGTCATGACGCAGGTGTACAAGACCGGACGGGAATTGGAGCCTTACGTCAAGGCTTCGGCCAACGGCTACCGCCTGCCGACCGAGGTGCAGTGGGAGTATGCCGCCCGGGGCGGGGTGGCGAACCGCCGGTTTCCCTGGAGCGACAGCGACGAAATCCAGCACGCCCGTGCTAATTACTACAGTTCAAGTTCATACACCTACGACACCAGCCCGACGCGGGGCTACACCCCGACCGGCCTCATAGGCGGATACCCCTACACCAGTCCCGCCGGTTCCTTCGCGGCCAACGGCTACGGGCTTTACGACATGGCCGGGAACGTGCATGAGTGGTGCTATGACTGGTCTCCGGGTTATGTGAACTCGTTCCGCGTGCTTCGCGGCGGCGGTTGGGTCTACAACGCCGACTCCTGCCGCGTCGGCGGCCGCGACGGCGGCAAGCCTGACTACGCCATCGACGGCATTGGCTTCAGGGCCGTCCTGCCCCCAGGTCAGCCGTGAGCAACGAGCTGGAACTCTTACACGTCGACAAAGCTCGGCCCACGGTGGGCCTCGCGCCGGAGATCCGCCCCGTTTTCCATGCGATCTGCTCGCTAGATTTTCGCGGCCAGCGTTCTGAGCCGCGCCTTGTCCGCCTTCTTCGCCGGGATCTTGCGGGGCTCGGTGGGCTTGTCAGGCCGCGTCGTCCACGGGATCGGCTTCCGCATCGGTCTCGTCGTCCTCTGGGGGCGCTTCGTCCGCGCCTGCGTCGGCCTTGGGGGATGCGTCGAGCGTGAACTGGACGACGCGGGTGCTGGCCATGCGCAGGACGTCGAGCTTGAAGGCCGCCGCGTCCTTGACGATCGCCTCGAACGCCGCCACGTCCTTCACGGCCTTGCCGTTGATCCGGGTGATCACCTCGAACTGCTTGACGCCCGCCGTGACGGCCTTGCCGGAGGTCTCCATCTTGCAGACGACGACGCCGGGCGCGTCTTCGCCCAGGTTCAGGTATTCGCGGACTTCCGCGGTCAGATCGCAGACGCTGATGCCCGCCGCGGCCCACTTGAAGGTCGGCGCGTTGTCGTAATAGCGCGGGCCGTCTTCGATGACGAGGGCCTTCGCGGTCTTGGCGCCGTCGGCGAAGAATTCGGCGACGATCTCGGCGCCGATGCCGATCCGCCGGAGCTGGGTGGTGAAGGAGTTCTTGACGGCGGGCCAGGGGGAGGGGATGTACTCCGCGAAGACCTCGGGCGGAATCTCGTCGTAGCGATCCCACGGGAAGCGCCCGGAGAACTCCGAGTCGGAGTCGTCGACCTGCACCTTCATCGGCGTGGCAGCGTCGGGCGGGCGCACGGAGAGCAGGATCCAGCCCTCCTGGACGCCGGCCTTCGCGGCGGGGGAGCCGGGGTGGATGCGGACGACAATGCCGCCGAACGCGCCGTTTTCGGTCGCGGGCAGAACGCCCAGCGCCTCGGCCAGATCCTGGTTGACGGGCTGGAGGTCGAGACCGATCCAGCCGATCGCGCCGTCCGCGTCGTCCGGAACGGGCTTGATGGCGGCGTCGATGTCCTTCGGATCGGGCGCGGCCAAGGCGGCGAAGGCGCGCGCGTCGAGGAAGAGCGTGTTGGTGTCGAGGCGGTCGCCGCGCCCGATGGACTGGTTGGCTTCGAGGATGTCCGTGGCGAGCCAGAGGACGCGGCCGTCGGCGTCCAGGACGATCATGCCGGGTTCGTCGCGGGCGGGGAGGTCGAGGGCGGGCAGGTCGCGCCAGCCGGGTTCGAGGGCGTCGATGCGCAGGCGGTTGGCGCGGATCTTGGTTTCACCGTGGGCGGCGGGGGTGATCTGGACGAGCGCGAGCAGGTGGTCGGCGTAGTCGGCGAGCCGGTCGGGGCCGGGTGCCATGGTGTTGACGGGGCGCGGGGAGGGGAGTGTCGCGACGAGGACGTTGGCCTGCTTGTGGACGAAGCGGAATTCGGCCTCGACGGGGTCCCCGGCGGGCGGGAAGACGCGGATCTTGTCGAGGCGGGCGATGGCGTTGCGGGCGTTGCCGACGTGGACGACGATCTGGGTTCCGTCGACGATCGTTCCGAGCGTCTTGAGCTCGGTCAGCTTCTCGTCGTCGTCATCGTCGCGGTAGCGCCAGCGCTGGCCGGGGGAGGGGCGCTGGGCCTTGACGTTGCGGAAGGTGAGCGTGACGGGGAGCGTGGATTGCGCGGCGGCGTCGCGGGCGCGCGCCAAGGCGGCGGCCAGCTCGTCGAGGCCGAGACGCGGCCAGGCGGCGGGGTCCGACGGGCCGTCCTCGGCGCGTTCGGCGTTGAAGCTGAAGCCGCAGACGCGGCCGGCGTCGTCGAGGAGCGCGGCGTCGCCCGACATCTGGAAGCGCGTGGCGCCGTCTTCGCCCTGCCACGCTTCGCCGGCGGCGGCGGGGCCGACCGTTGCGCGCAGGGCGCAGTCGCGACCGGCGAGCCGGCGCTCGATGGCTACGCCGGCCTTGGGGGCGCCGGCTTCCGCGTCGAGCGCGAGGGGCTTCGCGCCCGGCAGCTCGCCGCCGAGCTTGAGGAGCGCGGCCTTCTGGGTTGTGAAGACCGCTTCGAGCGCGGCGGGCGCGGCGGCGCCGTTCTTGCGGACCTGGATGGCGGCGATGTTCTCGGGGTTGAGGCAGAGATCGCGGCAGAGGACGAGTCCACCGGGCAGGAGGAAGCCGGTCTGGGGGATGGTCTTCTCGAGCTCGAGCGCATCGGAGAGTCCGATGGCGTGGTAGCTCCCGCAGTTGGGGCACTTTTCGCTGATCGTCGAGAGAATCGGCTCTTCGACGCCGTCGAGTTTCGGCGTGATGGCGATGTCGACGGCGGCGGCGAGGACGCGGCCGGCGGCTTCCTTGAAGCGCGCTTCGCGCGCGGGTTCCTCCGTAGCGGAGGCAACCGGGAGCTGGGCGAGGAGGACCGCGATGGCGAGGGCGGCGGCATGGGCGCGGGCGGATGTGTTCATGGGGTTTGCGGCTCCTGGCTTCATTCGTTTTCCTTGAAGAAGTCGATGACGACGTGGTGGGGTCTGCCGTTGCGCAGGACCGTGAGCAGCACCTTGTGCTTCGTCTGGACGTTCGCGAGGGCGCGCTTGTGGATCGCGGAGAGGTCGTCGAGGGTGGCGACGGGGACGCCGTCCGCGGCGAGGACGATATCGTTGCGGACGAGCTTGTCGCTGGCGTTGCCGTTGCGCTTGGCGCCGAAGATGAACACGCCCTGCTGGCGGCGCAGGAAGAGGTCGGGGTTCTCGAACTGGTTGATCGCCTTGGCGGAGAAGTCCCATCGGGGGAACTCGCGCTCTTCGCCCTCCACGGCGCCCTTGGCGCGCGGGGCGATGACGACGGTCGCCGGGGCGCCGGCGCGCACGATGTCGAGGGTGATCGGATCGGCGTCGGGCAGGAGGCCGAACGTGCGCCGCACGGCGGGCAGGTCTTCGTCCGTCATCACGGACACGGACCGGCCGTTGAGGCGCACGACGCGGTCGGAGGGCAGCAGCCCGGCCACGCGCGCGGGGCTGTCGGGATCCGTGCCGGCGACGATGACGCCGTTCGTGGCGTCGAAGTACATGTCGCGCTGAAAGTCGCGCAGGGGCTGGAGCTGGAGTCCGCTCCAGGACCAGTTGACCTTGCCGTCCGCCCGGAGCCGGGCGAGGATGCCTTGGGCGTCGTCGGCGGGGATGGCGAAGCCGAAGTTGGCGGTTTCAAGCATTGTGCCGAGTGCGTTGACGCCGATGACTTCTCCAGCGGTGTTCACGAGCGGCCCGCCGGAGTTGCCGGGGCCGATCGAGGCGTCCGTCTGGATCCAGAGGACGTACTCGCTGTGGCCGTCGATGTAGCGCTTGGCGCAGGAGACGGTGCCGAAAGTGAGCGAGCGGTTGAGGCCCCAGGGCGCCCCGAGGGCGATGACGAAGGAGCCCTCCTCGACTTCGGCCGAGTTGCCGAAGGCGGCGAACGGGACGGTCTCGCCGGGCTTGAGGCGCAGCTTGCAGAGCGCGAGGTCCATGGACTTGTCGGCGCCGATGCAGTCGGCCGAGAAGTGGCGGCCGTCGGAGATGAGGCAGCGGATCGAGGTGGCCTTGTCGACGACGTGCCAGTTGGTGACGAACTCGCCGTCCGCGGAGATCGTGAAGGCGCTGCCGGAGACGGTCTTCGAGGCGAGCTGGCCGCGCTCCGTGCTCTCGACGATGCACGTGACGTACAGCACGGCGGGCTGGACCTTGCGCTTGGCGGTGGCGATGATCTCGCGGAAGTCCGCGCCCTCGTAGGGGGTGGCGCGGAGGGCGAGCGCGGCGAGCGCCGCGCCGCAGAAGGCGGCAAGTTGCTTGGCGTTCATCGGAGGTACCTCGATGGATGTGAACCTAGATGATGGCGCGATTATGGCGCAATCCCCGCGCGATGTCAAACAGGCGATTGAGATTCGGCGATTGGGATTGTCTTGAAGACCCTGTTTTGGCATAATCAACCGTCGAATCACGCCCTTGGTCCATCGCGTCCGCCGGTCGGCCGCCATCCCTCCCTTCGCATGAAGCCAAACGCCACTGGAATCGCCTTCGACGGCAAATCGATTTCCTGGACGCGCCTCGAGCGCGGCCGGGCCGCCGCCGGCCCGAACGATTCCGGCGTTTTCGCGGACGTTCCGCACGCCGCGTCCTTTGACGATCCGGCCAAGTTCGAAGCCGCCCTCGACGCGTTCGGACGCCGCGTGGAGGCCCGTGCGCCGGAGACGTGCACGCTCGCGCTGCCGACCCGCGACCTGATCTTCCGCTGCGTCCGCTTTCCCTCTTCCGACCCCGCCGAGGTCGCCGCGATGGCGATGAACCAGGTGGAGAAGGATTCGCCCCTCCCGATCGAGGAGATGGTGGGCGGCTTCGAAATCCTCGAGCAGACGCAGGACGCCACGCTCGCGCTCTGCGCCGCGGCACCTCTCCGCGCCGTCGAACTCGCCCGGCGGGCGGCCGACGCCGATCCGGCCCGGATCGAGCGCGTCGACGCCGTCGCCCTCGGTCTGCTGCGCGGCCTCGCCGATTCCCGCGAAGGCGCCCCGAGCCCGGCCGCCCGCGACATCGTGCTCGCCGAGGAGGGCGGGGCCGTCACCTTGATCGTCGCCGACGCCGGCCAGCCCGTGCTCGTCCGCTCCGCCGGCGAGGCCGCGAATGTCTCGCGGGCGGATCTGACGCGGGTCGCGCGCATCGCGCTGATCCAAGCGGGCGCCGAGCAAGGGCCGATGCCCCTCGGCCGCCTGATCGTCGTCGGCGGCGAGGACGGACTGCGCACCGCCGCCACCGCGGTGGCGGCCGCGGTCGGATGCCAGGCGGTCATTCCCGCCCGCGTCTCGTTGCCCTCCGCCTCCCACGGCGTCGCCTTGCGCACGATGGAGGGGCGCGGCCTGAATCTCTTCCCCGCCGAATGGCGCAGCCGTCTCTCCGAGCGCAAGTTCCGCAAGACCTTCCGCGTCGGCATCGCCGCCGCGGCCGCGGTCTGGGTCCTGCTCGCGGGCTACCTGTTCGGCTGGCCCGCGCTCCTCGACCAGCGCGTCAAGGCGCTCGAGGCCGAGGTCGCGCGCCTCGCCCCCGACGAGGCGAAGGTCGACGACATTCGCACGCGCATCAAGATCATCGAACGCTATTCCGACCGGTCATTCTCGGCGCTGGAGGCGCTCCTCGAAATCTCCACCTGCCTTCCGCAGGGCATCGAGCTGGCCGCCTACCGCTACAACGGCGCCAAGCGCCAGGTCGCCGTCGAGGGCCGCGCCGGCATGTCCACCCTCGTCTACGACTTCATGGACAATCTCAAGCGCAGCCCGATCTTCGGTGCCAACAAGCTCGTCTCCGGCCCCACCCTCAACCGGAACCTCGGCGTCAACGTCTTCGAGCTGGCCATCGACTTCAAGTCGGCGGAGACTTCGGGGGAGGCCGCGCCATGAGCATGACAAAGCGCGAAAAGGTCCTCGCCGCCGCCACCGTCTTCGTGGTCGCCTTCGGCCTCGCCCTCACCCAGGCGCGCAGCCGCCTCGAGGCGATCCGGACGAAGAGCGGCGCCGCCGGCGAACTCGCCGCGAAGATTCAGATGCAGCGCGAACTCATCGGCGCCGCCGCCGACTGGGCGGCGCGCTACGACGGGGTCAAGGACCAGATGCCCGTCTTCGAGCGCGGTCGCCAGGTGGACACGTACTGGCTCAACATCATGGACCTCGCGGCCGAGCAGTACGGCGTCAAGATCCGCAACCGCAGCGCCAAGCAGGAGACGGTGATGAGCGACGTCTGCGAATTCCCGATCGA
>CAYVJM010000119.1:0-7063 GCA_964451695.1 uncultured Lentisphaerales bacterium
GCCGAGCGCGGTTCCGTTCAACATCGTTTTATCCAACATCCAACATGCGGCGGAAAACCGCTTGCTTTCAATTTCAAGGCGTTCTACAATCGCCGCATTGATGGATAAAACGCTGTTCGTTCGCGTTAGGAGACGAGGTAACATGGAGCCATGAACTTCGAATGGGATCAACGAAAGGCCGAAAGCAACCTGCGGAAGCATGGCGTATCCTTTCACGAGGGCGCATCAGTCCTTGCCGACCCCCTTTCGATCACGTTTCACGACCCTGACCACTCGGTGTCAGAGCATCGGTTTGTGACGGTAGGCTTATCTCATGCGGGACGGGTGCTGATGGTCGCGCACACCGACAGCGGGGACAACATTCGAATCATCAGCGCACGACGCACGACAAAACGGGAGCAAAGGCACTATGAAGAAAACGAACAATAGAGAGTCGGATGATGAGTTGCGCCCAGAATACGACCTCTCAAAACTCAAGGGGGGCGTGCGAGGCAAGTACGCGAAACAATTCCGAGAGGGCACGAATCTTGTACTCCTTTCGCCGGATGTTGCCGCCTATTTTCCGACCGAGGAATCGGTCAATTCGGCTTTGCGTTCCTTGGTGGAGATCGTCTCCGCCAAGTTGAGCCATGTTCATTGAGCCGTCGGAAGATATTCGGCGAACAAAGACGGTGGAGGCGACGGGATACCGCCGCCTCACCGCTGAGGTTATCCGCTTTGATCATTGGACTCGTGCGAACGGGATGGGCGCTGCCGACTAACCTTTTTCAGGTTGTAATGACACTTTTGGTGATCGCTCTCGCCGTTCTGGCAGCGAGTGTTGCTGTTCTCGCTAGCGATGCTTCGGTAGAGAGAGTAGCCGACGCCTTCTCACGGCATGCAGTGTCTATACCACTTCTGGTCCTTGCTTGGCCCTTTCATGTTGTGCTTGGACGACTTTGGAAACGAAAACGGAATGGCTGACATCGGGTACAATAAGTGATTGCCATACGAAGTGGTATGATGTATAGTCATACCATAAAAAAGGAGTTCTCATGGCTTTCGCAAAAGTTGCTATCACTCTCGACCAAGACATTCTAGCCGAGCTAGATCGGCTCGTGAGACGGCATGTTTTCCCTAGCCGCAGCCGTGCCATTCAAGTGGCTGTCCGGGAAAAGGTGGAACGTATTTCGGCAAACCGGCTTGCTCGTGAATGCGAAAAACTGGATCCTAAAACAGAGCAAGCTTGTGCCGAGGAGGGCATGTCGAAGGAGATCGCCTCATGGCCAGAATATTGAGAGGCGATATTGTCTGGGCTGATCTGAATCCGGTCAAAGGACATGAACAGGCCGGTTTACGACCGGCACTTGTTCTTAGCCCAGAGATCTTTAACGATCGGTCAGGCACGGTGATCGCAATGGCGCTGACCAGTCAGCCTCAGAAAGCGGGTTTTCCTTTAACCATGGAGATCACCAGCGTTTCACTTCCGAAACCCACATGGGTCAAAATAAGCCAGATCAGAACACTCTCTGTTGAGCGTCTGGGCAAGCGCATGGGACATGTGTCCGATGACGAGATGAGTCAAATCATCGAAGGCCTAAACGAAATAATCGGCGAACCACCACATTCAGGTTATCGGCGCTAGTGCGCCTCAACCTGATGTGAGACGATCGCCACGGATCAACCCCTTCCGGACGAACTGCGCGACCATAAGTTGACCGGCAACTACCATGGACGCCGTGAATGCCATCTGGCTGGGGACTGGCTTCTGATCTACAAACTGGAAGAGCATTGCGTGATCTTCGAACGAACCTGGATCGCATTCCGAACTGTTTCAATAACAAGCCGGACGGCGGCTAGTAGTTGAACAGATCCTCGCGGCGGTACGCGGCCTTGGCGGCGCGATTGAGGGCGTCGAGGACGAGGTCCTGCGTGTGGAGCGTGAGGCGGCGTCCGCGTTCGGCCCGCGTGATCATCTTGTGGTTGATCGGCACGGCCGAGGCCGCGACGAGGTCGTGGTGGGAAAGGCCGCGTTCGCGCAGAATGGCGGCCAGGGGCTGCTCCCCGAGATTGCGTTCGACGTCTTCGTTCATGCCCCCATCCTACCACAATCCATCCCGTCGTGTCTTGCCTTGAACGGAGCGCCCCAGGCCCAGGATGGACGCCGAGTGAGTGGTGAGCAGTGAGGAGCGAGCAGTTTCCGCCGGGGCTCCGCCCCAGACCCCGGTAGTGGACGCGGCGTCTCGCCGCGTGCGGCCTGCGGCGGGGACGCCGCAGCTACACGAAATACGAAAAGGTTCAACGGGGCCTGGGGTGTCCCCAGCCACAACTACTCCCTACTCACTCCTTCCCAAGTTTCCAGTTTCAAGTTTCCGGTTTCCAGTTTCCAGTTTTGCGCCCCAAAAACGCGGCCTTGCACATTTCAAAATTTTATGCGATTATTTTGAAATCCGTTTCCTTTGGCTCGAATCTTCCACCAACCCCACGAGGTCTCGCATGTCAACCCTCCGCACCGTTCTTCTCAACGCCGCCACGCATCGCGGCGACGGCATCGCCCTGCGCTGGAAGTCCGGAGGGGTCTGGCGCACCTGGACCTACGGCGACTACCTCAAGCAGGCCCGCACCATCGCCGAGGCCGTCGGGAAGCTCGGGGTCAAGCCCGGCCAGCGCGTCGCCCTCATGATGGAGAACCGCCCCGAGTGGATGGTCGTCTACCTCGGCCTCGCCTGCACCGGGATCGAGGTCGTCCCGATCGACGCGCGCCTCCAGGAGCGTGAAGTCTCCCACATCCTCAACGATTCCCAGTCCTGCGCCCTCTTCGCCTCCGGCAAGCTCTGGCCGCTCGTCCACGATATCGAAGGCGGCCTCGCCGCCCTCAAGCACGTCGTCCTCCTCGATGAAGTCTTCGGCGAGACGAAGAAGGCAGACGGCGTCCGCCATCACGACTACGCCGCGCTGCTCGCCGCCGCCCAGGCGGACGCCGCGAAGCCCGACTCCTTCTTCGACCGCAACGTCCCGGCCGAAGGCGACATCGCCTCGATCATCTACACCTCCGGCACGACGGGCCGCCCGAAGGGCGCGATGCTCACGCACGGGAACTTCACCTCCCAGCTCGACGGCGCGTTCCAGTACTTCACCGTCCACACGACGGACAACTTCCTGCTCGTGCTTCCGCTGCACCACGCCTTCGCCTTCACGGCCAACTTCGTCGTGCCCATGGCGGCCCAGTGCGAAGTGAGCATGGTCGAGAACCTCCGCACCGTCTCCGAGAACATGCGCGAGGTCTCCCCCTCCATCCTGCTCGCCGTGCCGCTGCTCGCCGAGAAGATGCACAACGCGATCATGGCCAAGATCAACAAGAACCCCCTGGCCCGGCTCCTCCTCGCCGTCGGTCTGGGCAAGATCGTCGGCAAGAAGGTCGTCGCCGGCCTGGGCGGCCGCCTGCGCATCATCATCTGCGGCGGGGCCGCCTCGGATCCCGTCATGCTCCGCAACTTCACGAAGTTCGGCATCAAGTCCCTCGAGGGATACGGCCTCACCGAGACCGCGCCGATCATCACCCTCGCCCCCGAGAACAAGATCAAGTTCGGCTCCGTCGGCAAGGCCCTGCCCAACTGCGAAATCCGCATCGCCTCCCCGAACGCCGAGGGGATCGGCGAAATCCAGGTCCGCGGCCCCATGGTCATGAAGGGGTATTTCCACAACGACGCGGCCACCACCGAGGTCTTCGACGGCCCGTGGTTCCGCACCGGCGACCTCGGCCGCATGGACGCCGAGGGCTACGTCACGATCACCGGACGCAAGAAGAGCCTCATCGTCAACCGCGAGGGCAAGAATATCTACCCCGAGGAGGTCGAGATGGTCGTCAACGCCAGCCCCTACATCCTCGAGTCCGTCGTCGTCGGCTACCATGCCGCCAACGAGAAGGGCGAACGGGTCGGCATCATCGTCGTGCCCGACATGGAGCGCATCGACGAGGAGCACAAGGCCAAGGGCCAGTCGCTCACGGACGACCAGATCGTCGCCCTCTGCAAGGCCGAAGTCCAGCGCACCTCCCGCGAGATCGCGGAGTACAAGCGCCCGCGCCGCATCCTCGTGCGCTTCGAGCCCCTGGAGAAGACGACCACCCAGAAGGTGAAGCGCTACCTCTACACGATGTCCGACTCGGAGGACTGAGCCGCCGCCGCGCTCAGACGCCGGCCAGCGCGTCGTCGAGGGCGTCGATGATGTCGTCGACGTGCTCGAGACCGACGGAGACGCGCAACAGCTCCGGAGTGATGCCGCAGGCCGCCTGCTCCGCCTCGCCGAGCTGCGAGTGCGTCGTGCTCGCCGGGTGGATGATCAGGCTCTTCGCGTCGCCCAAGTTGGCCAGATGGCCGAAAAGCGAGATCGTGTCGACGAGCTTGGCGCCCGCCTCCCGCCCGCCTTTGACGCCGAAGACGACCACGCCGCCGAAGCCGCCGACAAGGTCGCGCGAAGCCAGCGCGTGCGACGGGTCGCCGGGCAGCCCGGGGTAGCGCACCCATGCGACCTTCGGGTGGCGGAGCAGAAACTCCGCCACGCACTGCGCGTTGGCGCAGTGACGCGCCATGCGCAGGGGGAGCGTCTCGACGCCTTGGAGGAAGATCCAGGCTGCGTCGGGCGCGAGCGTCGGACCCTGGTTGCGAAGACCGACGGTCCGCAGGCGCAACGCGAAGGCGACGGGGTTGAGGGCGCCGAGATCGTGCGCGAAGCGCAGCCCATGGTAGCCGCGGTCCGGCTCGTTGAAGAGGGCGAACTTCGGATCCGTCCAGTCGAACCGGCCCGCGTCGATCACGACGCCGCCGATGCCGGTCCCGTGGCCGCCGATCCACTTCGAGAGCGAGTGGATCACGACGTCCGCGCCGTGCTCGATGGGGCGCAGGAGCGTCGGGGGCGTGAACGTGGCGTCCACGATCAGGGGCAGGTGGTGGCGGCGGGCGACTGCGGCGTAGCCCGGGAGGTCGGCCATTTCAAGGAGCGGGTTGCCGAGCGTCTCGATGTAGAGCGCGCGGGTGCGGGCGTTGATGGCGGCTTCGACGGCGGCGAAGTCGTTGACCGGCGTGAAGCGCGTCTGAATGCCGACCTGCGGGAGGATGGCGTCGAACTGCGTGTACGTGCCACCGTAGAGGTTGGAGGCGGCGACGAGTTCGTCGCCGGCCCGCAGGATATTGGTGATCGCGAAGTAGATCGCCGCCGTGCCGCTGGACATCGAGACCGCCGCCGCGCCGCCGTCGAGCGCGGCGAGCCGCTGCTCGAGGACGTCGTTCGTCGGGTTCGTCAGGCGCGAATAGATGTTTCCGAGCTCCTTGAGCGCGAAAAGATCCGCGCCATGCTTCGAATTCCGGAACTGGTAGGCCGTCGTGCGGTAGACCGGCACGGCGTACGCGCCCGTGGCGGGGTCCGGACGCTGCCCCGCGTGAACGGCGAGCGTTTCAATTTTGTATTTCGTTTGAAGAGCCATGGGAACCCTCACATTGAAGTGATGAATGATGAATGATCTGTGGTGGGTGATAAGTGCATCACTCATCACTCATCATTATTCAAACAGCCACGTCGACAGATACCGCTCGCCCGAATCGGGGAGCAGGGCGACGATGCGCTTGCCCGCGTACTCGGGCCGGCGGCTGAGGCGCAGGGCGACCGCCAGCGCGGCGCCGGAGGAGATGCCGATCAGCAGCCCCTCGGACCTCGCGGCCTGGCGGGCCACGGCGCCCGCCTCCTCGGCGGAGACGGTTTCGACCTGGTCGACGACGGCCGGGTTGTAGTTCTTCGGGACGAAGTTCGCGCCGATGCCCTGGATCCGGTGCGGCCCCGCCTTCCCGCCGGAGAGCAGCGGCGAGGCGTCCGGCTCGACGGCGACGACCTTCGCGCCGGGCACCTCGGCCTTGAGCACTTCGCCGACGCCGGAGACGGTGCCGCCCGTGCCGACGCCCGCCACGAAGGCGTCGATGCGGCCGCCTGTGTCGCGGAGAAGCTCGCGCGCGGTGGTGTTGCGGTGGGCCTCGACGTTCGCGGGATTGTCGAACTGCTGGGGGATGAACGAGCCGGGGGTGGCGCGGTGGATCTCCTCCGCCTTGTCGACGGCGCCCTGCATGCCGAGGGGTCCGGGCGTCAAGACGAGCTCCGCGCCGTATGCCTGGAGGATCTTGCGCCGCTCGACACTCATCGTCTCGGGCATGGTCAGGATCAGCCGGTAGCCCCGGATCGCGGCGATGAGGGCCAGCCCGATGCCGGTGTTGCCGCTCGTGGGCTCGACGATCAGACCGCCCGGCTTGAGCTTTCCATCGCGCTCGGCGGCGTCGATCATGGACAGGGCGATGCGTTCCTTGACGCAGGAGGCGGGGTTGAAGGACTCGACCTTGACCAAGACTTCGGCGCCGCCGTCGTTCATCTTGTTGATGCGCACCAGCGGGGTGTTGCCGATCAACTCGCCCACGTTGTTGTAGATTTTCTCCATGGATGCTCCTCCTTGCCTTGCCGTTGTATTCACTACCTTTATGGTAGTAAATGCCGCTACTTTACCGCAGCCGGCTCCAGACGTCAACAGCGAAGTTTTCCCATGCCGCGAAGTTTTCCGCCGCCCAAGCAAGAATCGGCGCTGTCGCGGTGAAAGCAAAAGCAAGAATCGGCGCTTGCTTCCCGGCCCAAGATTCGCTACACTGGACCGGCATCATTTTTCAACCAGCAATCGAGGGCACATCAAATGGGCATTTTGAATCAAGGTTTAATCCTCATGGCAACCGGCATGGGGGCGGTGTTCGTATTTTTGGTCATCCTCGTCTACGTCGTGAAGGCCTTCGAAGCCATCGCCCCGAAGATCAGCCACATCCTGCCGGATCCGGCGCCGAAGGCCTCCGCGCCCAGGGCGAAGCCCACGGCGGACGCCGCCGTCGCGCTGGCGATCGCCGTCGCGGCCAAGCGCGCCGGGAAGTAGCCCGGAGTCTCTCCACAACATCGTTTTGTCATCACAGCAAGGAAACCTCTCCATGGCCAAGAAACTCGTCAAATTCATGAACATGGCGTTCCGCGACGGATTCCAGTCCGTCTACGGCGCCCGCGTCTT
>CAYVJM010000120.1:0-261 GCA_964451695.1 uncultured Lentisphaerales bacterium
GGCATCCCGGCTGGGCGCGCGTCATCCCCGTCGCCGAGAAGCATCCGATCTTCCTCGGTGAAGTCGGCGCGGACACCCAGAAGATGGGCTTCATCCCGGACGCCGACCAGGAGGACCCCTACACCTTCGTTCCCGACATGCTCGGCTTCATCCAGAAGTACCGCATCAACTGGACCGGCTGGTGTCTCCACCCGAAGGCCACCCCCCGCTTGCTCCTCGACTGGAACTACACCCCGACGCCGTTCTGGGGCCAGTTCGCCA
>CAYVJM010000120.1:271-7058 GCA_964451695.1 uncultured Lentisphaerales bacterium
TGGCTGGCAAGCAATTTGAACTGAAGAAGGTGCGCTAACCCATACATGCCGGATACCGCATCGACCAGCTTCTGGAGACCACCCGGCAATCCGCCACGCAGAACCAGCCGCTGACGATCCCCTGGCAGGCCCCCTCCGCATAGCCAACCCCCGTTGAAAATGCTGTCGGTTGAAAATGCGTGACAGAGACGCCACATTTTTGGTATAATTGTGCGTTAAATGCCAGGCCGTTCAAACCGTGGGTGAGTGGCCGACTTGAACGGGATCTCCGCCGGAGGTGCCGAGTGCGCAATTTCCGCGGGAAAGCAAGGAATCAATGACCTCTGTCAATCGCGCTGGACGTCTCTTTCTCCGAGGGGCCGGACTGATCGGCCTTCTCATCCTCGTGGCGCTTCCGAGTGCCGCCTTCGGGGCGTTGCCCGCCAACGTCCCCAACGGAACCGCCGTCGCGCTGAACAAGCAGTGGCTGGACGCCGCCGGCAACGAGCTTGGCCAACCGCCCACGCTGACCAGCACGGTGACGCTGACGCTGACGGCTGCGAAATCCGAGCTCCGCGTCATCTTCCCGGCGGGAGACACCGGCCACCCCATCGTCTCGTCATCGGTGCGGAAGCCCGACGGCGCGGGTTCGTCCTGGCCCGACGAAGTCCGCGCGACGTTCTACGACGACACCCGC
The DNA here is from genome assembly GCA_964451695.1 of uncultured Lentisphaerales bacterium. Taxonomy (GTDB): domain Bacteria; phylum Verrucomicrobiota; class Kiritimatiellia; order RFP12; family UBA3636; genus JAAZAI01. The sequence continues at coordinate 948 of CAYVJM010000120.1, forward strand.
GTCACCGCGCAGTCGACCAAAGACCTCTCGAACGTGGTTCTGCTGTTCGCGGATTCCTCGACGCAGAAGTTCGACGGCCTCAACGGCTACTCCCGGACGTTCAGCGGCACCGGTTCCAACGAAGGCAAGACCGTGGTCGGCATCTGGATCAAGTCCGGCAGCAACAAGAGCGGCGACGGCCCCGGCTATGGGGAATACCTGGGACGCGCCCTCAAGCTCGAAGCCGGAACCTCCTTCACCGTGAATGAAACCGGTCTGCCGAACGGATGGATCAGCCGCTCGGGCCTTGGAACCTTCGTTTCGGGAACCGGCGCCACGACGCACACCGTCGTCAACCAGGCCGTCGCCGTTCCCGCGCCGTCCATCACACTCGTCAAAACGGCGGGCACCGCTCCCGACGGCGAAATCTACACCCTGTCCGGCGAGCACGTCCTCACCTACGCCTATCGGGTCGAGAACTCGGGCGACACCTGGCTGTCCTCGCTCGCGATCACCGACGACAAGCTGGGCCCGATCGGTCTTGTCCCCGGCCCGGTCGCGCCCGGAGGATACGCGATCCTCTCCGTCGACGCGATCATTGGCGAAAGCGTGACCAATCTGGCGACCGTGACCGCCACCCCCTGCGATGCGAACGGAACCGCCCTCGCCGGTTTCGCACGGGTCTCGGACACGGACGACGCGATCGTCCACGTCCTGCCGGCGATCGAGCACGGCATGCTTTCGATCGTCAAGACGTGGTACGACGCGCAAACCAATCTCCTGGCGGCCCCTCCCGTGCGCGCCGCTCCCATCGTCGTCATCGCATCGAATGCCTACTCCTGGATTTCCATCACCTTCCCCGCCGGCTCCGAACCGCTGCCGACGATCGCCGTCACCCGCCTCCGCCCCAAAGGCGAGGACGAATCGTGGCCGGCGCAGGTCCGCGCCACCTTCGCCCCCTCGTGCCAAAGCGTGACCGCGACCTCGACAAAGGCGCTGTCCAACGTCGTGCTCAAGTTCACGGACGGCGCGCAGGAGAAATTCGACGGGCTTTCGCTCGCCGAGCAGACCTTCGCGGGAACCGGCGACAACGCGGGCAAGTCCCTTGCGGGAGTCTGGATCAAATCCGGCTCCAACGCCTCCGGCGACGGCCCGGGCTTCGGCGCCTTCTTCGCACCCGCGCTCATGATCGAGCTCGGCGAGTCCTTCGAGGTTTCGGAAATCGGCCTCGCCAACGGATGGTCTGTCTTCGAAGGCATTGGAACATTCGTCTTCGACGGCGCCGCCGAACACGTCGTCAAGAACATCATGCCGGCCGAACCCAAGCCTGGAGTCCGGATCGTCAAGACCGCCGGAGACGCCCCGGATGGAACGGTGCTGACGCGGGACGCGGCCTCGTCCGTCACGTACGTCTTCCTTGTCGAGAACACCGGCAACACGTCGCTTCGGGACATCGCCGTGCTCGACGACAAGCTGGGCGCGGTGGGCGTCGTGTCGGGCCCCCTCGCCCCATCGGCTTCCGCAACCCTCGAAAAGACGGTCTGGATCGCGGCCGACACGACCAACATCGCCTCCGTCTCGGCGACGCCCTGCCTGCCTTCCGGCGAGTCCCTCGGGCTTCCCGCCGCGATCGACGACGACGACGCCATCGTGCGCCTGCGCCTCCGGGGCTCGATCGGCGACCGCGTCTGGCTCGACGCGGACGCCGACGGAATCCAAGACCCCGGAGAAACCGGAATTCCCGAGGTCGAGGTCTCTCTCCTCGGCGCGGACGGATCCGTCCTCGCCACGCAGGCGACCGACGCCGCCGGCTTCTACGCCTTCACCGGGCTGCTTCCCGGAACCTACCGCGTCCACTTCGAGACGCCCGTCGGCCACGTCCCGAGCGCCTCGCTGGAAGGCGACGACACCGCCGCGGACAGCGATCCCGACCCCGCGAACGGGACGACCCCCGCCATCGCGCTCGCGGAAGGCGCGCAGATCGCCACCCTCGACGCCGGCTTCTGGGCGCCCGCCGCATCCGTATCCATCGTCAAGACAGCAGGCACCGCCGCCGACGGGGAGACCTTCACGAGCGTCGGTCCGTCCTCGGTGACCTACACGTACGTCGTCGAAAACACCGGCAACACGACCTTGAAGAACATTGTCGTCGTCGACGACAAGCTGGGCGTCGTCGGAACCGTCGAAGGCGCCCTTGCGCCGGGTGCGTCCACCACGCTGACGAAGACCGCGTCGATCCTCGCGGACGTGACCAACATCGGCACTGTCACGGCCTCCCCCGCGACCCCGCAGGGCGACCTCATTCCGAACACACAGGAAGTCACCGACCAGGACGACGCCGTCGTGGCCGTCCTGTCCGCCGGTCTCGCCTCCGTCGGGGATCGCGTCTGGGTCGATGCCAACGCCAACGGCATCCAGGATGCGGGCGAACTCGGGCTTCCCGGTGTCGCCGTCGCGCTTCAGGACGGCGCTGGACTGGTGCTGGCCACCGCCACGACCGATTCCACCGGCCTCTACGTTTTCGAAAACCTCCAGCCCGGCACGTATCGCCTCCAATTCACCCCGCCTTCCGACACCTGGCGGTTCACCCTCCAAACGGCCGGCGCCGATTCCTCGCTCGACAGCGACGCCGACGCCGAGACGGGGCTCGGCTCCGCGTTCAGCCTTGCGGACGGCCAGGCGGACCGCTCGCGCGACGCCGGCGTCCTGGGCGACGTCCCGCCGGGATTCTGCTCCGAGATGACCATCGGGGAGAACTTCAACGCGCTCATCCTCGGCGATTTCTCCGCCACGGGCGGCGATACCGAGGGTCGCCTTGCCGTCGGCGGGAACGTCACGATCGACACCAATGTCGGGTACAGCGTGGGCATCTCCATCCACGGGGAAGCCCTGCCGGAGAACCTCGCCGGCGTGGAAGACATGCTGATCGCCCGGGGCGACCTTCACGACGGCGTCTTCGGCGTCAACGGAAACATCGTCTACGGCGGAACGCGCTACGGCGACGAACGCTACGACAATCCCTCCCGTCGCGTCGATCCGCTCACGTTGAAGGTGGACGGCAACGTGCCCGACGATGGCTCGGGCGCCACGTTCGAGGCGCTCTTCGCGCGCATCCGCCTCGCCAGCGCGATGATCGCGACGATGGCCGACCGGGGTGTGGCCGTGAAGGAACTGGATCGCTCGGACCACCTCCTCCACTTCACCGGCGAAGACCCCATTCTGAACGTCTTCAACGTCGACGCCGCGGACTGGAACGGCGAGTGGACCGACGTCCACATCACGGCCCCCGAATACAGCACCGTCGTCCTGAACATCCGCGGGACCCACATCGCCCTGACGAACGCAGCGATCCGCCTGCACGGCATCGCCAACGACCGCGTCCTGTTCAACTACCCCGACGCGACGCGGATTGAGACGACCGGCTTCTCCCACGAGGGCGCGGTCCTGGCACCCTATGCGGACGCCGACCTGCGTGGCGGCTACATCGAGGGCTTCGCCGTCTTCGGCGGCGATGTCACCACCAGCGTCGGCTATGAATTCCACCATTTCCCCTTCCGCGGCAGCGTCTGCACGGAGGCCGAAGTCCGCCCCGCCATCCATCTGGAGACGGTGGCCGGAGACGCGCAGGACGGCGACGTCCTCGTCGTCATCGGCGGTTCCGCGGTGAACGCGACCTGCCGGGTCACCAACACGGGCAACACGCCAATCGACTCGGTGGCGGTCGTCGTCGACGGTCTCGGCACCATCGGGACCGTCCCAGGCCTCCTCGCTCCAGGAGCCAGCGCCGCCTTCAACGCGACCTTGACTCCCGTCGCCGACGACACCACGATCCAGGCCACCGCCACCGGGCGCCCCGTCCGCGCGGACGGCACGGCGATCGCCGGCTCCGGCGCGGTCTCGGACAGCGACTCCGCGCAGATCCGAATCGGATCGCCAGCCGTTTCAGGAAGCTCCGCCGCCAGCGCATGGCTGCGGCCGGACTTCGCGGTCACGGCGGTCGAATTCCTCGCCACGCCCACGCTGACCGGCGAAGTCTTCAGCGTCAGCGTCCAGATCGACAACCACGGCGAAGTCGCTGCCGACGCCGGACGCCTGGCGATCTACCTCGACGCACCGGGGCCGGTCGCAAACGGCACGCCGGCCGCCGCCTGGAAGAACGCCGGTCTCCTGCTGCCCGGCGAAACCCGGACGCTGAGCTTCGCGTTGACCGCCGGGCCCCAGCCCGGCACGTGTCATCTGCGCGCGTTTGTCGACAGCCTGGGGCAGGTTCAGGAGTGGAGCGACGGGGACAACCAGCTCTCCGCCGTCTACACCCTCAACCCCATCGCGCTGAGCATTGCGGACACGGAACAAGGCATGGAGATCTCCTGGAACAGCTTCTGGGGCCAGCGCTACACCCTCTATCGCTGCACCGATCTCGCCAAGGGGTTCCTGCTCTACAAGTCGAATTTGGAGGCCACCCCTCCCGTCAACCGGCACGTCGATGCGGAAGCCAACCCCGTCCGCTTCTACAAACTCGTCGTCGAACAGCCCTGAGCGACCCGAGCACCCGCCGCACCGTCAAGGGGCGCCGGATCGTTTCCGAAAGCCTGCGGCCGCGACGGCGAGGCCGCAAGGCCATTCATGACACCCGCGTACGCGCGTCGTTGAGACACCGACGCGGCGGTGCGTCCACTACCGCCGCGTTCCGATGCAGAGGACGAGGGTGGCGACCATGCCGATGCCGATGACGACGGCGTTGGCGATCGCCGTGGCGGTCTTTGCGACGGCGCTGGCGCGGCTCTTCTTGACCGGCTCCTGGCGATAGGCGGGAGAGAGGTCGACCTCCCCCACGAGCCCGGCGCCGTCCTCGACGATCAGGGAGGGGCCGTGGAACGCGCCGATCAGCGCGCCTCCGGCGAAGACGCGCGCAGCTTTCATCACGACGACATCGGCGCGCAGCGTGCCGCGGATCTCGAGCTCGGAGCAGCTCAGGCGCGCGTCGAGGGCGATCTCGTTGCCGACGGGGATGCGCACGACGCCGGAGACGTTGTTGACGATGGCGGGATCGAACTTCGCGCGGGCGCCAATCTCGATCGACTCGGTGGCGGTGATGGCGGCCAGCGGCGTGGCGTCGCCATCCAGCAGAATGTTCTGGCCCGTGACCTTGACGCCGGGGGCGAAGGCGGCCTCCGGCGCAATGGTCACGTTGCCGATGGTCAGGACGTCCTCGCTCCGAGGCCCCGCGACGACGACGTCCTCGGTATTGAAGATCGTCCGGCACTTCGGGCAGTAGGGGCTGTGCATCTTCCCCGAGAGCGTATGCGAGTAGCCGCAGGCATAGCAGATCACGAGCCGCTTCGTGGGCACGATGACGTGCCCGCCCGCGCGCGTCGGGGGAGCCACGGCCCCGACGGGCGCTTCGGCGGATGATTCGGCGGGGAGGGCGACCTGATGGGAGTCGTGGACGCGAGCCTTGGCGGGCGCGCGGGTGGCCGCGCGCTTCATGGCCTGCACGGACGCGAATCCGTCGATGATGTTGGTGTCGCGAGGCGACATGCCCGAGAGCCGCGAAGGCGGCTAGTTGCGCTTCGCGTCGGCGGCGGCAGGAGCGTGGGGCGCGGGCGAGGCAGAGGCAGAGGACGAATCGCCGAAGCCGCCGGGGTTCACCTCGGACTTGCCGATGAACGTCACGCCGTCCTCGACGGTCAGGCGCTTCGCGCGGATGTCGCCCTGCACCTTGGCGGTGCTCTTCATCTCGATGCGGTCCTTGGCGGTGATGTTGCCGGCGATGGTGCCGGAGATGCTGACGGACTCCGCGGAGACGTTGCCCTTGACGACGGCGGTCTTGCCCAGCAGCGCCGCGCCGGTGCACGTCAGGTCGCCGTTGAGCTTGCCGTCGAACTGGATGTGGCTGGCGCACTTGATCGAGCCGGTGATTTCGATGTCTTCCGCGATGAGAGTCTTGGGGGTCTTGTCGGTTTCCATGGTCGTTGCCTTTGCTGGTGGGGTGATGAGGGTTTGAGTTTGAAAGGAGCGGTCCGTCCGTCTACGGGAAGAACGACGGGTGGTCGAGGCCGGCGGTCTCCGGCAGGCCGCAGACGAGGTTCATGTTCTGGAGGGCGGAGCCCGCCTGGCCCTTGACGAGGTTGT
>CAYVJM010000121.1:0-7044 GCA_964451695.1 uncultured Lentisphaerales bacterium
TGGGTTATAGTTAATAGACGAAAACGATTAAGGTGGCAACGGGAGGAACACTATAATGGTATCAATGAAAGACATAGCCAATAAGTGCGGTGTATCGGTTGCTACAGTCAGCAAAGCATTAAACGATCACAATGATATTGGCGCGAAGACAAAGAAAGAGGTCAGAAGAATTGCGAAGGAATTAGGTTATTTTCCTAATTCATCGGCGAGGGCTCTGAAGACCAGACGTACCTATAATATAGGCGTTCTGTTTGTAGATGAAGGACGCAGCGGTCTGACCCACGACTATTTTGCAAATGTACTGGATAGTTTTAAGGTCACTGCAGAGGCCAATGGTTTTGATATCACGTTTATTAACTGTACAAGCCGTAAAGACAGAATGTCATATCTGGAACACAGCTTGTATCGTGGAGTAGACGGGGTAGTCATAGCGTGTGTGGATTTCTATGATCCGGATGTAGTGGAGCTGATTCATTCCGAGCTACCGGTTGTAACGATTGATCATGTCTTTGATTACAGGATCGCGATTGTTTCTGATAATATTAAGGGGATGCAAGATTTGCTGCATTATGTATATGGCAATGGTCATCGTAAGATCGCATACATACATGGTGATGATACATCCGTTACCCAGAATCGTCTCGGAAGCTTCTACAGAACAATGGAAGAATTAGGAATAGACACGCCTGATGAGTATGTAAAGTCCAGCTTTTACAGAAATCCAGAGAAAGCTGCAGAACTGACAAAAGAACTGCTGGAGCTCAACAATCCGCCAACTTGTATTGTATATCCGGATGATTACTCGTGCATCGGCGGTATCAATGCCATAAAAGAAAAGAAACTGAAGATACCCAGAGATATTTCAGTCGTAGGATATGACGGAACATACATATCGCAGATTATGGAGCCGAAGCTGACGACTGTAAAGCAGGATACAAGAGAAATCGGCAAGGTTGCAGCGGAAAAGCTGATTAAATTAATTGAGAATCCGAAAACGACTTTGATTGAAAAGATAGTGATAGAAGGCAAGATGCTGAACGGAGCATCTGTCGGCAAGGTACAGCAATAGTACCTGACGGAATCTACGGTTATTCATTTTGGAAATACTCCTTCATGATGCCCCCTGTTGTTATGTGCGAAAGTACATGCAGCAGGGGGTTTCTTTTTTGCCCGGGAGCCTCTTATTCTATCAGATTGCGTTTCTGGCAGTAACATGCTTTTCTGTAAGCTCCGGGTGTCATTTTCTCACTCTTTTTGAACAGATAGATAAAATGATTCATATTGTCGATGCCGACAGCAGATGCAATTTCATTCACAGGGTCACGGGTGGAAACAAGCAATTGCTTTGCATGCCGGATCCTGACTGAGATCAGGTAATTGATGGGCGATATTCCGAGATGTGCAGTAAAATCACGGACAAGCTTGTACTTGCTGATGCGAGCCTCATGAGCCAGTTCATCCAGCGAAAAAGGGTGCATATACTCCGAATCCATTCGTTCTTTGACTTCGGTCAGATACGGTGGCAGCTGCGAGGAGCTGTCAAGTTTGCTCTCCAGCTCCTGCAGAAGAGTGGTCAAAAATCCTGAGAGAAGGTTGGACAGCAGAAAATCATAATACTTTTCAAGCTCTTTGATTTGGTAAAGGTAAAATATTTTTTCTATATAAGATGGAAGAGCAGAGACAGAAGTAAGCGTATGCAGAGAGCTGTTGCTTTGCATATACACATCATAGTATGGAAAAATCATGGCTCCATTGATATAGAGAAACTGATAATGCCATTCACCGGCATTGGACAGCTCCAGTATATAGTCGGACTGACAATATTGAAAGAGAAGTGTGCCGGGCGAAAGCAAAATCGTGCCTCCGCGCCGGGCGTCTCTGAATGCGGCCTCGACGGCGATGTCCAAGACGCCGCATTTCTCGATGGGGAGGTCGGGCGCCCAGGCCAAAGCCATGTCTTCCATGCATTCGCCAATAAGATACGCTTTTTCGACCCCGGATGTCACGACTTCTTTTCCGCTGACGCCGACCGGCTCCTTGAGCCGTCCGCCCGCCACGAGAAAGACGGGCGGACGGGCCATCCGGACCCCCGCGAGCAGGGCCGCGATGCTCGTGGCCTTCGAGTCGTCCACGAAGCGGACGCCGCCGAACTCCGCCACGAGCTGCATCCGATGCGGCAGCGGCTGGAAGGCGCGCAGGCCCGCGGCGACCGCCTCGGGCGCCACCCCCTCGCGATCGAGCAGGGCGCAGGCCGCCGCCGCCGCGGGGCCCAGGACGGCGTTGTCGAAATAGCTGCCCCGGATGTCGTAGACGAGGCCGCGCGCCGCGCACGCGACGGCACCCCCGACATGCCGCCACTGCGCATCCGCGCCGCGGCCGAAGGTCTCGGCGTCGCGCCCGCGCCGCGCCCGGAACGCCGCGCCGAGACCGTGCGGATCCTCGGAGGGCGCCGGCAGCAATGCAAGACCGTCAGACGGCAAATTGTCGAAAATCGCAAGTTTGGCATCTCGGTAGGCGGCCATCGTCCCATGCCGGTCGAGATGGTCCGCCGAGAGGTTCAGCACCATCGCGGAGGCCGGACGGAAGGCCGCGCCGAGCGTTTCGAGCTGGAAGGAGCTGCATTCGACGACCGCGACATCGGGCTGCGCGGCTCGCGCCGCGACCTCCGCCAGCGCGGTGCCGTAGTTGCCGCAGGGCTCGGCGGAGACGCCGGCGGCGCCGAGCACGTCGGCGACGAGCTTGACCAGCGAACTCTTGCCCTTGCTGCCCGTCACGGCCACGACCCGCGCGCGGAGGAAGCGCGCGGCGACCTCCAGCTCGCCGACGACCGGAAGGCCCGCCTCGCGGCACGCGCGCGCCTCGGGCGCGGCGGGCGGGATGCCGGGGCTGAGCACGGCGAGCCCGGAGCCTGCGGCGGCGAATGCGCGCGCCGCCCCGGCCGGATCGCCGAGGGCGATGCGCGCACCGGCCGCGCGAAGCGCCTCCGTCTCGGACGTCTCGACACGCGAAACGACGACGACCTCCCAGCCCGCGCCCAGCAAAAGCCGCGCGGCGGCACCCCCGCTGACGCCGGCGCCGAAGACGATCGACCGCTCCCCCATCGCGCGCTCCCCTCCCCGCCCGGCTAGCTCCGCGGCGCCTTGCGGCGGTTGAGCCGCGTCTCCTTCAAGTTCACCGGCTCGATGAGCGGCTGGATCGGCCCGCGCGCAAGATTCTCCGCAGGAGGATTCGGCGTTTCGAGCGTCGCGCCGTCGACACGCTGGTAGAGCCGCAGGCCGAGACCATGCGGAAGGACGTCCACCATGTCGGGTCCGCGCCAGAGGCCGAAGAAGTCGAGGCCCATGACGTTCTCCATCACGCGGCGCGTCTTCAGCTCGTGGCGCAGCTCCAGCACGGAGCCGGCCTCGCACGCCGGAAACGAAACCTGGTCGTCGCGCCGCTCAAGCCCCGCGGGACGTCCGTCGATCGTCCCCTCGTGCGGCGCCGGCATCCAGGAGAAGACGCGGACGATGACGCGCGCGGCCTTCTTGAGCTTGATGCGGACGCAACCGGCGTTGGGATAGCCAACGACGATTTTGGCGTTGTCGCTTTCGCAGTTGACCGGAAAGTTGACGAGGAGGTTGCCGCGGCTGAACTCGACGGCCCGGCGCCATGCCGAGAGCATCGCGGCGGGCACGGTCGCCGAGCAGGCGCCGCAGACTGCGGCAGGCCGCGCGAGCGACAGCGAGTTGGGCGCCGTGCATCCCGAGAAGCCGCCCCGCAGACGCTCGGCCACGCCCTTGTAGGTGCGCTGCGGCGTGTCGACCGCCTTGCCCGCGCCCGGCAGAAACCCTGTCTCCACGAGCTGGCTCTGAGCCAGATGGTTGCGCCAGAAGCGGTGCACGTCGTCCCAGTACTCCGGGAAGCCGCAGTCCACCAGCTCCAGCGCACACACCATCATCGCCGCGACCGTGTTGGCGGCGCAGCGCTCGTCGGCGATGAGCTGCCACTGCATGTACTCCGGCGCCCACCCGAAGGCGGAGGTGCTGCGGCGGACGAAGTCGTAGATCCCCTTCGCCTTCGCGACGTAGCGGTCCTGCCCGCAGACGCGGCCGAGGTGCGCGAGGCCGATGGCCGTCACCAGCGCGGAGTGGACGTGACCGGAGAATTCGTTGCGGTGCGTGAAAGGATGGCTCACCGACGTGATCGTGTTGGCCAGGCCGGTGGCCAGCTCGAGCGCGACCGGGTCGCCGGCGATCAGGTGACGGCGCACGAGCGGCGCGATCAGCGTGCAGCAGCGCACCATCCAGTCCGAAAACCCGGTTCCGACACCCGGCACGAATCCCTTGCCCTGGACGAAGACGTCGCCCGGGAACATGCGGCAGGAATCCTCGACGTCGAAGATTCCGAAGCCCGCGAAGCGCTGCTTCGTCTCCACGACGCAGGCGGCCAAACCGGCCACGAGCCCTGCGGCGCGCTTCTCCGCCAGTTTGTCGCCCGGAGAGGCCTGGCAGAGGCGGTTGAGCGCGGAGAGCACGGCCGCCATCTCGGGGACGAGGACGTAGTCGAGATCCGGCGTCCACGGACGGCGCGTGGGGAAGCGAAGCCCGCTGGCGGCATCCCACCCCTGGTTGAGCAGCAAGTGGCCCAGCGCCTCCTCGACGTCCGCGCCCTTGTTCGTGCCCAGCATCTCGCGGCAGCAGGAGATGCCTTCGAACCACGACGCCACGAGCTCCGCGTCATCGATCCGGTTGTGTTCCGCGAAAGGCGGGTTGTTCAACGGCGCGAACAGCCCGTAAGGCAGGCCGTCCAGAGCCGGATCCGTCATCTGGGTGAGGAAATTCAGCGCAAGCGACGCGTGTTCGAGCGGCTCGAAGGCCGTGTAGACCGCCTGCTTCTCTGCCTTGGGTATCATAATGCCATCCAATTTTCACTCCGGCCGGGGCGCGCGAAGAGGCGACACCCCGCCAGAATTATCCTAAACTGGTTGGATTGTCGCAAAAAGAACCCCTCTGCGCAAGAAAAAACCGAGGCGCGGCGACGCGTTGGACGCGTGCCGGCCCCGGTCGATGCGCAGGCTCTGCGCGGCGCGGCCTCAGCCGAGGCGCGCGGCCAGATCCTTGAGCTGCTTCTTGAGCGCGGCGGGCAGCTTGGCGCCGAACGTCTCGAAGTGCTTCTGGATCGCGGGAACCACCGTCTTCCAGCCCTCGACGTCGCAGGAGAGCAGCAGCTTCTTGTCGTCCTCCGTCATCTTCAAACCCGCGAAGTCCATGTCGGCCGGCAGATTGCCGATCGGGGACTTGACGACCTTGCCCTTGCCGTCGCAGCGGTCGAAGATCCACGCGAGGACGCGGCTGTTCTCGCCGAAGCCCGGCCAGAGCCAGTGGCCGTCGGGCGCCTTGCGGAACCAGTTCACGTAGTAGATCTTGGGCAGCTTGGCGCCCTTCTTCTTGCCAATCTCCAGCCAGTGGGCGAAGTAGTCGCCCATGTGGTAGCCGCAGAAGGGCAGCATGGCGAACGGATCGAAGCGGAGCTCGCCGACGACGCCGGCGGCGGCGGCGGTCTTCTCGGAGGCCATCGTGGAACCCAGGAACACGCCGTGCTCCCAGTCAAAGGCTTCGTTGACCAGCGGCACGACTGCGGCGCGACGGCCGCCGAAGAGGAACGCGCTGATGGGCACGCCTTCCGGATCCTCCCACTCCTTGGCGATCACCGGGCACTGGCCGGCGGGCGTCGTGAAGCGGGCGTTCGGGTTGGCGGCCTTGACCTTCGAGCCCTTGGCCCAGGGACGGCGGATCCAGTCGACGCACGTCTCCGGCGTCTCGTCCATGCCCTCCCAGTAGATGTCGCCATCCGCCGTCACCGCGCAGTTGGTGAAGATCGAATTGCCCTTGTTCACCGTGCGCATCGCGTTGGGATTCGACTGCATCGAGGTGCCCGGCGCGACGCCGAAGAAGCCGGCCTCCGGGTTGATGGCGCGGAGCTGGCCCTTCTTGTCGAACTTCATCCAGGCGATGTCGTCGCCGATCGTCTCGACCGTCCAGCCCTTCAACGTGGGCTCCATCATCGCGAGATTCGTCTTGCCGCAGGCCGACGGGAACGCCGCGCCAACGTACTTGACGTCGCCCTTGGGGTTCGTGAGCTTGAGGATGAGCATGTGCTCGGCGAGCCACCCCTCGTCATGCGCCTGGACGCTGGCGATGCGCAGCGCGAAGCACTTCTTGCCGAGCAGCGCGTTGCCGCCGTAGCCGGAGCCGAAGGAGAGGATCTCGCGCGTCTCCGGGAAGTGCGTGATGTACTTGTTCTTGGCGTTGCAGGGCCACGGGACGTCCGCCTGGCCGGGCTCCAGCGGGGCGCCGACGGAGTGGACGCACTTGACGAACTCGCGGCCCTCCTGGTCGATGCGGTCGAGGATCTTGGTGGAGACGCGGGTCATGATCATCATGTTCATCACGACGTAGGCGCTGTCGGAGATCTCGATGCCGTACTTGGCGATCGGGGATTCGACCGGACCCATCGAGAAGGGAATCACGTACATCGTGCGGCCCTTCATGCAACCCTTGAAGAGGCCGTTCTGCTGGCCGCAGAGAATCGCCTTCATCTCCACGGGATCGCACCAGTTGTTCGTGGGGCCCGCAGCCTGCTTGGTCTTCGCGCAAATGAACGTGCGCTCCTCGACGCGGGCGACGTCGCCGACGTCCGAGCGAACGGCGTAGCTGTTGGGCTTCTTCTTGTCGTTGAGGCGGATGAAGGCGCCCGCCGCGACCATCTGGGCGCCGAGCTGATCATACTGCGCCTTATCCCCCGTTGCGAGCACGACGGCGTCCGGCGTGCACAGGTCGATCCATCCCTGAAGCCATTTGGCGAGTTCTTTGTTCTTGAGCGTGCTGAGGTCCATCTGTTCTTCCTTGTTGTGGTTGTCCGTTGAAAAGCGCTACCAAGCCGCACTCTGCTGCTGTATGGCGTGACAACTGTATCGAATTCCGAAGCCCTAGGCAAGAACGATCTTTCGGATCGAACGGATCGCATTCGCCCCGGCCCGCCATCCCGGCGTCCAGAAGATCC
>CAYVJM010000122.1:0-6999 GCA_964451695.1 uncultured Lentisphaerales bacterium
ATCCGCACCTGCCGCCTCTAGCCCGAAGGACTCCCCATGAACCGCTACCGCCACCTCGTTCTCTTCTGGCTGAAAGACGCTTCCCCCGCTGGCATCGCCGAGGCCCGCGCCCAGCTTCTCTCCCTCCAAGGCCGCATCCCCGGTCTGCTCGCGCTCGAAGCGGAGCCGGACATCGAACGTTCGCCGCGCTCCTGCGACCTCTGCCTGAACACGCTCTTCGATTCCAAGGCCTCGCTGGACGTCTACCGCACGCATCCCGCACACCTGCCGGTCATCGCCTACATGAAGGCGCATGCCGAGAAGTCGTGCACGGCGGACTACCCGGTCGAGTGAGTGGTGAGGAGCGGTCTCACGACTCACTCAAACAAGACGCCCTGCAGCTTGGCAATGAGCAGACCGTAGTTGGCGATCGGCACGCCTGCGGCCTGCGCGTCGAGGATTCGCCGCTTGACCTCGCGGCGCGGCAGCATGCAGCCGCCGCAGTGGATGATCAATGCGTACGGACGCAGATTCTCCGGCCACCCCGCGCCGCTCGCGAACTCCAGCGCCAGATCCTTGCGGGTGTATTCGCGCAGCCATTTGGGTATCTTGACCGTGCCGATGTCGTCGCACTGCCGCCGATGCGTGCAGCCTTCGACGATGAGCACCTTGTCGCCGTCCTTCAGCCGGTCGAGGGCGTCAACGCCCGCCCTGAGCACATCGAAGTCGCCCTTGTAGCGGGCGAAGAGAATCGAAAACGACGTCAGCTCCACGCCGCGCGGGACGATGGCGCGCACTTCTGCGAACGCCTGGGAGTCCGTCACGACCATCCGCGGCGGCGCGGCTAGGGCCGTCAGCACTCCGGCCAGCTCGGGAACCTGCGCGACGATCGCGACGCACCCGCTGTCGAGAATGTCGCGGATCGTCTGCTGTTGCGGCAGGATCAGCCGCCCCTTCGGCGCCGCGGAGTCGACCGGGACGACGAGCACGACGACGTCGCCGCGCCGGAGACGGTCGCCGATGATGCGCTGGCTCGCCGGTTCTTCAAGCTTGATCTCGGCGATCGCCCGCTTCAGCTCCGGCACGCCCTCTCCGGTCAGCGCCGAGACGGCGAAAACCGGGGCCTTGACGTCTTCCGCCAGCGCGGCGAGCGCGGCGGCTGAGAGCGGAGCTTCGTCGGCCTTGTTCACGACAAGGAAGAACGCGGTGCCCGTGGCGCGAAGCTGATCGACGAGGTCGCGCTCGCAGGGCCCGACGCCCGTGGCAGGGTCGGTGACGATCAGCACGAGATCCGCGCTGCGCAGTTCGCGCCGCGCGCGTTGCGCGCGCAGGCTGCCAACGTCCGCCTGGTCGTCGTCGAGACCGGCGGTGTCCACAAGCACGGCGGGGCCGAGGGGAAGCAGCTCCATCGCTTTCTTGACGGGGTCGGTCGTCGTCCCGGGGACGTGGGAGACGATGGAGACGGGCTGTCCGGCGATGGCGTTGAGAAGACTCGATTTTCCGGCGTTGCGCCGTCCGGCGAAGGCGATCCGGGCGCGGTCGCCCTCCGGGGTGGCGTTCAGACTTCGCGGGGCATGGGTGTCGGCGGGGGATTCGGCTCGGGGATCGTTCATAGATGGATTCGGGGTGCTTAGTGGGCGCGGCGCGTGCCGCCGCCGGAACCGCCGCCGCTGGGCGGATCGATCGTGCATTGCCAGCTATTCGTGCTCAGCCAGGCGACGCCGCTCTCGCGGAAGGCGGGGCGCTCCCAAGTGGCGAGATTGCGGCAGTAGCGGCAAGTGGCGCTGGAATCGGGGCCGTTGAGGAGGTAGCGCGGCAGATGTTCGGTGCAGTGGCGGCGCCAAGCGAGGTCGAAGCCGCCCGTCGAGGAGGCCGACGAGGCGTCGACCGGAATCAGGCGGACATCCCGGAATGCCGGCAGGACGAGTCCCGCCTCGTTGGGGCGCGTCACGCCGCCATCGCCCTCCAGATGGCCGAAGGGCTTCGCCGCCCCGGTCCACACAATCGTGTCCTCCGCCTCGGTGCCGCCGTCGGAGGTGAAGCGCGTTATCGGCGCCTCGACGCGCATCACGGAGTCGGCACCCGCGTAGTCGTACTGCGGCTTCACGTCGCCCTCGACGGGGAATGGATCGTCCAGCGCGCTCCATCGCCCCCAGCGCCACGGCATGAAGAAAAACCAATTTTCCACGGCATCCGCGATGTCGGGATCGATCGGCGACGGCAGCGCCATCCCCGCATCCTCGATACGCTCCTCGACCTCGCCGGAGGCGAGAACCCTCCCGAACCGAGGCTGAAGCGGCACAAGCCAAAGGCCGAGAAGCTCGCAGGTGGTGAACGCCGCCGTCGACGGCGGCGGCAGACCGGGCCACCAGCGGAAGTCCGTGTAGTCTTCGAGAAGCGTGGGGTGCGAACGGTAGAACCAGCACCAGTCGCGGCTGGCGACGGCGTCGTAGAACGCCATGTCCAGAAGGATGTGCCCGCCGACCGGATCGGTGTAGAATGTCGCGTTGTCGATGCCTGCGGCGACGCCGTCGTCGGCGATCGCGTCGAGCATCCCGGCGTATTCGTCCCATGCGCCGGGCCAGGGCTCGGGCATTGCGTGGGTTCCGCCGACCATGGCCCCGTACTGGTTGCGGACGACATCGGCGCGCTCGCGGACGAAGTCCGTGAAGTCCTCGTTGACGTACATGCCGTTGAGCTTGGCGCCCTGCTGGGCCGCCGCCACGCCGGTCATCGGCCCCGTGAAGCAGAGACGGAGCTGGGTATTGGTGATGACGTCGACGGCATTTGCCGCGCCGGAGGCGAGAGCGACCGCGTGCATCAGGTTCAGCTCGCCGATCAGGTTCAGCGTCGAGGCCTGCCAGCGGGCGCCGGCGAGGGCCGCCGCGTCGCCGGCGTTCTGGGAGCGGTCCTTGACGAAGACGATGCGATGGACGTCCGCCATCCAGAGCGCGGCGAAGAGGAGGATCACCAGCGCCATGGCCGTGAACAGGATGGCTTGGCCGCCGCGGCCGGCAAAGGCGCGTTCGGTCCGGCGGGTACGGATCGTGTCGCAGGGGCGTGGCGGGTGGGATCGCATGGGTTCAGGGTTCCAGATAGAGCGAGGCATGCTGGCCGGCCTCGGCTTCGCCGGAGATCGCGACGCGTCCGTTGCCGTCCTCGTCCTGCCGGGCGAAGGGGAAGACGAAGCGGTTGAGCGGCAGGGTCAGGGGGAAGTCCTGCTCGACGCGGTACCGCAGCGTCCCCGCCCTGAACGCAGATGCCTGTTCGCTTTCGCGGAACGAACCGCGCTCCCATTCCGCGTAGTTGAGCACGTAGTCGGCGCGGCCGTGGTTGTCCGAATCCAGATAGGCCGGAATCCGCACCCGTTCGAGCGCGGCGCGCTCCGACACGCCGGGCACGGCGGTCGTCGCGGCGTCCCACGCCTCGCCGGGCGTGGGGTTGGCGCCCAGCGGCGCGGTCGTCTGCAGCGGGGCGAAGACCGGTTCGAGCATCTTGCCGGAGGTCGGGATCGAGGCGACGCGCATCGCCTTGAATGCCATCCACTCGTTGAAGCCGACGGCTCGGGCGCGGGCGGCGCGCGCCGCGGCGTGGTGGAGCACCTCGCGGCCGCTGAAGACGACGGCGGTCTGCAGGAGCCCGAAGAGCAGGACGCCGACGACCAGCACGACGATGAATGTCTCCATCACCGCCTGCCCGGAGCGCGGAGCCCAGGATTGGCAGTTGTTGGCCGCGGCGGCGGCGCCGCGTCTGGGCGTCATGCCCGGCATGGCTCCGCGCTCCCCTTCGGGCGGCAGGCTCAGTTGCCCACGCCTTCGGCGTCGAGGTTGCGCAGGGTTTCGGCGGACGAGGTGCCGGCCTCGGACTGGGCCTGCGAGCCCAGATCCTCGTCGAGGGAGGAGACGGCGCCGCTCATCTTCTTCTTGATCGTGTCGCCGAAGAGGCCGAAGACAACTAGGGCGGCGACGGCGACGACCACGACGATGATGATGTATTCGACCATGGCCTGGCCTTGGCGGGACTTGTCCAACTGCTTGTTCATCGCTGCTACCTTTCTCCGCTCCACCGCGGAATTCAGGGATACTCGGAGGCGACCAGATCGAGGATCCGGTTGCCGTTCTGCTTCAAGGCGTAGAGCAGGTAGGCCATCATGACCAGAAGGCCGATCACGACGACGACCGCCAGCATGTACTCGGCCATCGCCTGGCCGTGACGGTCCCCCCTGCCCGGCATCCACGCCGGCAACAGCGCCAAGAGAGCTTTCATGGCGATGATGATACCACAGCGCATCCGCCTCTGTAAACTCATGAAGTGGCACACACCCCCGTCGCGGCGCGGGAGGTGGCGACGCGGCCAGCCGTGGTCTGGAGGAGGATCGCGGCGGAGCCGGCGGGAACGGTAGCGCAGGCTTCGCGCAGCGGGGACCGTTCCGCGAAGGCGTACGAGGTCCATCCGTCGGCGGCAGGTTCGCAGCCGAAGACGATGATCGGCAGGAGCGCGGCGGGCGCCGAACTCCAGGCGTGGCAGAGACTGCGGCCGAATGGACGACCGTAGAAGGCGAGCGCCTCGGTTTCCGTCTCGCCTTCGCGCCAGGCCTCGAAGAAGGTGGTAGCGCCTTGTTTGAGCATGCCGCCCCAGATGCGGCGGATTTCGGCGATGGCCTCCGCCGAACGGCCGCCGCGGTGAAGCGCGAGGCATTCCAGCGCGGCCATGTAGGGCGTGCCGGTCGCGGGCAGGTCTCGCGTTGCCAGCTCGCCGGCAATGCTCGCCGCGAGTTTCGCGTCGGCGACGCCGGAGAGCACGGCAAGGAAGTTGGGGTGGCGGAGCAAGCCGGAATCCGGCTTGCCGGGCGTGGCGAAGAAGAGTCCGGCCTCGGCATCGAACGCCGTCGCGAGCAGCGTGTCGCGCAAGGCGGCGGCGCGGGCGCGGCAGCGTGTGGACGTTGCCGCGTCGCCGACCCGGTCGGCGAGACACGCGGCGCTGGCGAGGGCCCAGTGGAAGAGCATCTGGAGGGCGGTGGCCTTGGCCATGCTGTCGCACCAATCGATGAAGCACCAGCCGTCCTGGTCGGGCAGGAGGCCGCCGCGGGCGTCGGCGATGCACAGGAGATCGTCGAGGATTTCGCGGATTTCGGGGTACTGGGCTTCGAGAAAGGGGCGGTCGGCGAAGAAGCGCTGGTACTGGTCGTGGCAAATGAAATACCAGAGCGTGTAGTCGACGATCCCGTTGAGGTGCTGCCGCTTGATGCCGGCGCGTCCGAGGGCCGCGAGCGTGCGGCGCACGGGAGCGGGATCCGCGAAGACGTAGGCGTCGGCCATGAGGCTGATGGCGAGGTCGCCGAGCCAGGGAAGGCGGTCGCGCTTGATGCCGTCGAGAATGAACGGATGCATGCAGAGGCGCAGCGTGTACGCGGCGCGCATCCAGATGGCGTCGAGTTCGGGGTCGGCGTGAAAGGCGCCGCGGTACCAGACCGGGGCGAAGGAGGCCTGGGCGGAAACACGGGCCGTGGCGGGCTCGACAGCGGCGTAGCGGAAGGCGAGTGGCAGCGGCGTGCGCCAGCGATCCGGGGCGATCTGGACGAGATCGGCGCTCTGCTCGGCGTAGACGGGGTTGCTGTTCTCCATCTCGGAGACCGACTCGCCGATGCGCAGCCGGGGCGCTTCCTCGGCCTCGGTCGCGATCTCGATGTGGGCGAGGACCTCGCGACCGGCGTCGAAGCGTCCGCCGCCAAGCGGCTGGACGAGCAGCTCAACAAGCGGCTTGTCAATGGCGAACTGGGCGCGGTCTCGGGTGACGGGGCCGAAATCGAAGCCGTTCGTCGAGGCCTCCCAGCCTTCGAGATCGGACTGGATGGAGGGGATCTCGACAGCGGGATCGGCGACGGCGACTTTCAGGAGAAACGCGCCCTCGGTGCCGGTGACGACGACGGCCTCGCGGTTGTCGCCGAGGAGCACGTCGACGGCGTGGCCGTCGATGGAGGCGGCAGGCGTGCCGACGACGCGCAGATTGAGAACGCCGGGCTGAAGGAAAATGCGGAACCAGGCGGTGGCGACGGGCGTGTGGAACTCGCCGGGATAGCCGACGTTGAGCTTCAGGGTCGCGACATCGCGGCGAAGCTGGGTCAGCAGGAAGCACTCGAACTCGGCGCGCGGATAGAGCCAAGTCTCGGATACGCCCTCCGACGGCCATGGACGCGCAGACGAGTAGGCGGGATCGACGATGGCGTCAAGCGAGCGAGCGTGGGCGGGGCTGGGTGCGGTTCGATGGGGCATTTGGGACGGACTACGGAACGAGGATATCCCGGATGCGCTGATCCACGCTGGACGAAGGGGCGGCGGGCGCGGCAACGGGGGTTTCCGCAACAGGCGCGACTGGTGCGGGGGCGGCGACCGTGGCTTCCGCCGCGGGCGCAGCCTTTTCAGGCGCCGGGGTTTCCGCCGCAGGGGCGACTGGTGCGGGGACGTCGACCGGGGCTTCCGTCGCGGGCGCAGCCTTTTCAGGCGCCGGGGTTTCCGCCGCAGGGGCGACTGGTGCGGGGACGTCGACCGGGGCTTCCGTCGCGGGCGCAGCCTTTTCAGGCGCCGGGGTTTCCGCCGCAGGCGCGACTGGTGCGGGGTCGGCGACCGTGGCTTCCGTCGCGGGCGCAGGCTTTTCAGGCGCGAGGGTTTCCGCCGCAGGGGCCTCGACAGATTTTCCCTCATCGACGATGATGTCTGAGAAGTGGGAGTAGCCGAAGCGGCTGCCGAGGCGGTTCGTGGGGGCGGTTTCGGGTTGGAGACCGTACTCGCTGTTGAGTTCGGTGAGATGGCGGGTGAGCGGGTAGCGCGGCGGCGCGACCGTGTCGCGACCGCGTTCGATCAGCGCGCGCTCCTCCTTCTCGGAGATCGGGTCGGCGAGGCGGCTGTTGGACCAGCCGCTGTTCCAGATGCCGTCGGTTTCGAGCGATGCTTTTCTGCTCCGGGCCTCGTCCTCGATCTGTCCCGGCGTGTCGATCACGCGCGGCGTGAGGAAGATGACGAT
>CAYVJM010000123.1:0-6955 GCA_964451695.1 uncultured Lentisphaerales bacterium
GGGTGGTTGCCGATCAGTATACAAGGATTGTATGTCTGGCGTCAATGGGTCGCAGATTCAGACTTCCTGGCGGTTGCCGAGGAAACGGGACTGGCAGGGTGCCGTGACGCTGAAGATGTCGCCTCTTGCCTACGCTGACGCGCTGCGGCTCTCGAGGCGTCGTTTCAGGTCGTCGAGGAGCGCCAGCAACGTCGCCTGGCCAGACACCTGTTTGTCCGGCGGCATCCCTTCAAGGGTTTCCAGGGCCGTGCGGAGATGGCGGCAGAGGCCGCCTGCGGCGCCCGTGCGCGAGTCGGCGCCCATCGTCTTGCGCGATGCGCGGTGGCGATGGCCCTGCGTCGCCGCGTCCAGCGCGGCGTAGAGCTGATTCACGCTCCCCGCACCCTCCAGCAGACGCGCGAGCTTCTCGCGACAGAGCTTGATCTGACGAAGGAATTCCGCGCGCTTGAGCTTCATGCCGAACTTTTTCTCCGGGTTGAACTCGCGCGCGGCGTCCTGCGCCTCCGTGCCTGGCAGCACCCAGTCCAGCGGCAGGAACTCGGGCAGCCCGATCGCCCGGCACGCCACCTCGGCGAGCTTGCGGTACGACATGGCCGTGACGTAGACGATCTCGGGGCAGTTCTCGCGCAACCAGCCTTTCAGGCCGGGGTTTCGCGCCACGATGTGCTTGCCGCGCCCGTAGATGGGCGAGCAGTCCACGTGCTGCGAGACGTTGAGCAGCAGCGCGCCGAAGCGCAGCGCCGCGAGCGGATCGCGACGCCTGTGCGCCGCCTGCCACAGCGCGCTCACGGCCTCGGGGCTTGGGCATTTGAGGAGCTTCCAGCGCGGCGGACGGTAGTTGCGCCACGTGCGCATCGCCCGCGCGGCGGCTGCCGCGCCCCCGACCGCGAGCGCGCCCGCCGCGATGACCGGCAGCGCGGCCACGGCGCCGATCCCGGCAAGCACCGCGAGATCGTCCCCGACTCGCTCCATGCGCGGAATCTCCGCCGTCTGCTTCGGCTCCCATTTCCGCCCGCGGACGATCCGGTCCCGGCTCGATCGCAGCACATTCGGCCTCTTTTCGTTCAACGCATCCGGCCTTTTCCCGTTCAGCACATCCGGCCTTTTCACGCTCATGTCCGCCTCCTTCGTTCCGTTCGCCGCCCATTCTACGCGCTTCCCGAATCCAATGTCAATATTGTAATCTTGAAAAAAAGTTCAAGATTACAATAGCATGTTGAACAGCAGGGATTTAGTGTTGCTTCTGGGCGGCAATTGGGTGAGATGGGGAGGCCGCGGCGATGGGTGAGATGGGGAGGCCGCGGCGATGGGTGGGATGGGGAGGCCGCGGCGGGCCGCTTCGACTGGCAGGTCGATCCACGCTCACGGGCGATGCTTCAATAGGGTCTGCGGAAGATACCGCCAAGTCGATGCCCCAACAGGATGCAGGATTTAGCTTGGGCTCTTCTGCTGGCTCGGACGATAGCGGGTTACCAGCAATGCACGCAGCCGTGCAGAGAGCGGCCGGCGGCAAGTGCCGCCTCGGCATACTTTCTGTCGAAGCCCAGCATCTTGATTCCCTTGTCGACTGTGTTCCGGTAGATGGTCTCCATCTCGTTGAGGTGCGGCTGGCTCATGGCGATCGCGTGCATGCCTTCCATGTTGCAGGCGCTCGCGATGTAGTGACTGCCGCGTCCGCAGAAGTGGACGGCACCTCCACCCAGTTCGCCGAGCAAGCGCTGGTCGTAGGGACGAATGAACTCGTCGTAGGTCTCCGGGGAGAGATTCATTCCTGAAACTGGGTCCGGAGCATGAGCTTGCCTTTGTGCATCATGCTCCAATGCCCCGCCCATTCCTTGCCGTTGGTTCCGACCGTACGATTCCATTCTCGCATGAACAGCGCGTAGGTATCCGTCAGGAGTCCCAGCACGCGGTGAACGAGTTCCGGTCTGTCAATCAAGTCGATGAAAAGCTCGCTGCCCCAGAGGAGTTCGCAGATGTCCATCGGCCCCTGCATGTCCGGGTGGTAGATCTGCACGTACTTCCCAATTTTCGGATACTGCCTCGCGATTTCGGCAAATCGCCGGCCTGTCGCGAGCACGGTTGCGCCGAGGCCGGCCTCCATCGGAGGAATTCCCCGTTCGACCAATGCCTCCATGGCCTGCGCCCCCAGCGGTTTGGTGGTCTGCAACGTGTCGAGGGATTCGTCCATGATAAACAGCTCCGCTCCGAAAAGCGTCGGCATGATTCCCGTGCCGAAGTTGGCCCGGACCATCATCAGCCCCCCTGATCCCTGGGCGAGATGTTCGGAGCACACGCCGTATTGCTGCAGCACCATCGCATCCGGATCGACCTGTGCGCGATTGACGCTCACCTGCGGCCACGCGATTCCGGGCGGGCTCTTCGCAGTCCGTCTGGGCGAGAAGATCTCGCCGCCAAAGTGTCCTTCGGTGAACGACTCCCATTCCGCCTGCAGAGCGTCCTCGATTTCGGGCGTAATTCGTTTCTCGAGGTTGTCAAGATAGGGCTCGATCATCTGTTTCTCCGGTGGCCGGGCGCGCGGTCAAGCATCGCCTGAAGCCCTTGGATTGGCCGCTTCTGATTCGACGAAGCCAGTCTGGCTCAGCGCCTCGTCGATGAAGACCAGCATGTTTTCAAGCGGCACGTCTCCTTCGACGGCGTGGGCGGGCGACAGGATGTAGTTTCCGTCTTTGCCGAGGGAGAGCAGCTCCCGTGTTTCCCGCCTCACGTCGTCGGGCGTACCATAGGGAAGCGTCTGCTGGGTCGACAGCCCGCCGTGGAATGCGAGTCGCCCGCGGTATTGCTTCATCAGCGCCCGCACATCCATGACTTCCGGCTGGAAGGGGTTGAAGCAGTTCAGCCCGATGCCGATCAAGTCGTCGAAGAGTTCGTCGACGTCCCCGCAGGAATGGATGAATACGTTTTTTCCCGCGCTCCGAACCACGTCGTACATGCGCCTCAGTTCAGGATAGATGAACTCCCGCCACAAATCGGGCCCCATCTGCAACCCGTGCTGCTGGCCCCAGTCATCTCCAAAATAGACGGCGTCGATGTCGTAGGTCAGCGCCTTCTTCGCTTGCGCGATGTTGTAGTCGGCGATGGCTCGGAGAAGCTCATGGACAAAAGCGGGATGTTCGATGAAGTCCATCATCAGGTTTTCCATCCCGCGCAGCGTCCACGCGCGCTCGTAGAGGGAAAATCCGATCGAGAAGACGCGAAAACGGTCTCCGTGCCTTTCGATCTCGCCTGGGATGTCGGCGAAGAACCGCTCGTGCTCTGGATCGGGGAAATTGCACCCAGCCAAGGTGGGCTCGGCCAGCAGGGGCATCTCCACGTTTCCGATGTCTTTGTCGATGTGCCGGTCCCAGATGACGCCAAAGACATCTCGGAAACGGTCGCCGCCCAGATCTTCGAAAAAGCCGACGGCGTTGCCAAGACTCAGAAGATGATTGTGCAGTGCGGTATCCAGATCGCGCGTCCCGAAATGCTGGATGAGCTTCTCCCGGGCCTCCAGGGTAAAGGAGAACGACCAGGGCACATAGGGGGGCGTGGCGCCTTCAAGCACCATCCGGACGACGTCGCGTTTTGTCATGGCTGTCGCTTGCCAGTTTTTCTCCAATGCAGATGCACGTTTCTGGCTCGGAGTTTATTCCCACCCAGTCCCTATCGTCAAGCCCTTTCAAGGGGCCATCGAGGCGATGCCCGGCTTGATTTGACGGCGGGGCACGTGTATGATTTACGGGCGTCGGCTTCTCCAGGTTCGGCAACTCACGGTCGCGAGCGCGGCAACGGACTGGGGAGGACGGCGTTTTTTTGATCGGCCCCGAAACGGGGCGGCAGGCAGCGCGAAGGTCAGCATGAATCCGAATTTTTCCGTCCGCAACGTCTATGGCGACCACATGGTCTTTCAGCGGGGAATGCCCATCCGCATCGTCGGCACCGCTCCGGCCGGATTGCCGGTGACACTCCGGTTCGCCGGTCGCAGCCTGTCCGTGCTCGCGGCGGCCGATGGAAACTGGGAGGCTGAGTTCCCGGCCATGGAGGCGGGCGGACCCTACGAGCTCATGGTCGCCAACACGATCGGCAGCGCGGTGACGTTCCGGGACATCCTCATCGGCGAAGTCTGGTTCTGCTCCGGGCAGTCGAACATGGAGTTTCCCGTCTCCGGCGACAACTTCTTCTATTCGCTCCGGGATGGCAAGGCCGTGGCGGCGGCGGCGCACGATGACAAGCTGCGGCTCTTCCACACGACGCATGCGCTGGGGCCCGATGGCCCGTGCGACGCGGCGCCGGCGGGCTGCGCGTGGAAGGTGGCCGACGCGGCGGAAGCGGTTGCGCCGTTCAGCGCGGTCGGCTATGGGTTCGGGGTGTTTCTCCGGCAGACGCTGGGCGATGTGCCCGTCGGCATGATCCACGCAAGCTGGGGCGGCACGCGCATCGAGCCGTGGATCGACCTGAAGACCTACGAGACCGCAGGCCGTGATCAGGAGGTGACGCAGGCGGAAGCGGCGCGGAAGACCGGTCCCGGAGAGGATCGCGCCGTGCGCGAGGCGTATCGGGCCAAGATGCTGCGCGGCTTCGAGGAATGGCTTGCGAGGTATTTCGCCACCGATCCGGCCGCCACGGACGAGGCGCTGCGCAATTGGGGACGGCTGGGCTTGGACACGTCCGCCTGGAGCCGCGCCCCCTTGGACGCGCTGCACGAGGCCAAGACGGTGGGCGTCTCCTGGTTCCGCCGTGAGTTCGAGATCCCCGCGGCCTGGGCGGGGCGGAAACTCGTCCTCCATTTCGACGCCGTCAACGACTGCGACGAGACGTTTGTCGATGGGGGGCTGGTGGGGAAGACGCTTCACGACATTCCCGACTACTGGAGCGCACCGCGGAACTATTCGTTCGCGGGTCCGCAGGCCGCGCCGGGGCGCCACGTCGTCGCGGTCCGAGTGATGAACCACTACCTGGAGGGTGGAATCCTCGGCCAGGCATGGGTGGGCGTGGAAGGCGGCGAAGAGCGAATCCTGCTGCGCGAAGGCGAGTGGGCGGCGCGGCGCGAGTTCGCGGCGGACCTGGCTCGCATCGGCATGCGTCCCGATCCGCCTTCAGGACTTGCAGGACTGCGCGAAACGTGCCTGACGCCGACGATCCTCTACAACGCGATGGTGCATCCGTTCACGCCGCTGCGCGTCCGCGGTTTCCTCTGGTACCAGGGGTGCAGCAACACTGGCGCGCCGGAAGACTATCGCAAGCTCCAGCCGCTGCTCGTCGAATGCTGGCGGCGCGCCTTCGACAGCCCCGAGGCGGCCTTCCTGATCACGCAGCTTTCGGCGTTCCACCAGCACACGCCGGAGCAGCGGCTGCCGGACGACTTCTGGAAGGTCCTCCCCCCGACCGACTCGGGCTACGCCAGCCTTCGCGAGGTGCAGGACGACATGCGCGCGCTTCCGAACACCGGCGTGGCGGTCACGATCGACATTGGCGACCATTCGGACATCCATCCGGCGAACAAGAGGGACGTCGCGTTCCGCCTGGCCAAGCAGGCGGAACGGCTTTGCTACGGTTGCACAGACGTCGTCGACGGACCTCGCTACGCGAACCATGTGGTGGAGAACGGGCGCATCCGCATCGCGTTCGACAACGTCCAGCACGGACTGGTGGCGCGAGGCGGGGCCGTGGGCGAACACAGCTTCGCCGTTGCCGGAGCGGACAAGCGGTTCGTCTGGGCGGAGGCGAAGGTCGAGGGCGACACGGTGGTCGTGTGGAGTCCCGAGGTGCCGAAGCCGGTGCACGTCCGCTACGCCTGGGCGATGTTTCCGCCGAATCCGAACCTCTACAACGCCGAGGGCTTCCCGATGGCGCCTTTCCGCACTGACCGCTGAGACTCCCTGCTCCCTGCTCTCCACTCACTCGGGCATTTGCCTTTCGCAAGGGGAGCGTGGTATCCTCGACGCCGTCATTCCTCAAGCATCCGAGCACAGTCGGGCCATCGATGAAAATCACACGCCACACCGCGAATCCCATTCTGTCCGCGAAGGACATCCCGTACCCCGCCAGCCTCGTCTTCAACGCCGGCGTCTGCAAATACCAGGGGCGCTACGTCATGGCGTTCCGCAACGACTACGGCTACGGCGAGCAGGCGCCGCGCCGCTTCAGCGGCACGAACATCGGCCTGGCCTTCAGCGACGACGGCATTCGCTGGAAGCCCGCCTCCAAACCCTGGATCGAATGGAAGGACGCCGAGGTCTTCCGCGCGTACGACCCGCGCATCACGGTCGTCGACGGGCGGATCGTCCTCTGCTTCGCCGTCGACACCGCCCATGGCGTCCGCGGCGGCATCGCCACGACCGAGGACTTTGACCGCTGGGAGGTCCAGAGCCTCTCCGTGCCGGACAACCGGAACATGGTCGTCTTCCCGGAGAAGATCGCCGGCCGCTACTGCCGTCTCGAGCGGCCGTTCCCGGTCTACAGCCGCGGCCGCGACCGCTTCGACATCTGGTTCTCCGATTCGCCGGATCTGCGCTACTGGGGCAACACGCAGCTCGCGCTCGGGGTGGAGGACGTGCCGTACGCCAACGACAAGATCGGTCCCGCCGCGCCGCCGGTGAAGACGCCGCAAGGCTGGCTCACCACGTTCCACGCCGTGGACAAGGACGATTCCCGCGGCAAGAACGGCTGGGAGGACACGTGGAAGAAGCGCTACCACGCGGGCATCATGCTGCTCGACCTCGAGCAGCCGTGGAAGGTGGTCGGCCTCTGCCGCGAGCCGCTGCTCACGCCCGAGACCGTCTACGAGAAGGACGAGGGGTTCCGCACGAACGTGATCTTCCCCGGCGGGATGATCCTGGAGGATTCCGGCGAAGTCAAGATCTACTACGGCGCGGCCGACACTGTCGAATGCCTTGCCACGGCGCATGTCGACGACCTCGTCGCGCTCTGCAAGCCGTATTCGCGGGCATGAGGC
>CAYVJM010000124.1:0-6944 GCA_964451695.1 uncultured Lentisphaerales bacterium
GAGACTCCCCGGCAAAGCTCTTGAGCAGGTTCTTCTCGGTCTGCGTTCCCTTGATGGACTTCATGTGTCGTGGGTTCCTTCCTGTCGGGCGCGATGCGCACCGTGCGCCCCCGCCCTTGATTGAGCGTCCACTATACCCTGTTCCAGCACTTTCCCGCAAGCGAATTTGCGTGTTGACGGGCGCGGGGGGAAATGGTAGATTTCAACGCGTTTCAACACCCGCTCGGGTGGCGGAATTGGCAGACGCACTAGCTTGAGGGGCTAGCGGTAGCAATACTATGCGGGTTCAAATCCCGCCCCGAGCACCAGCTTCAAGGCCGTCTTCCGGGAAATCCCGCGACAGACGGCCTTTTTGGTTCCATTCCTCTCGCATTGCCGGATCGCCGGCATCCGCCCCCGCGACATGGACAATCCTGCGCAAATGAAAATCCTCTCCGCCGTTTGGCGCTCGCCCGGTCTGTGCCGGAGCGAGCTGGGCGGGCGGGTCGGTTTGCATGCCAATACGGTGACGCGGAGGGTCGATGCGCTGCTTCGCGAGGGGTTCCTGCGGGAGGGCGCGGCTGCGCCGCCCGGCCGTCGCGGTCGGCCGAAGATTCCCCTCGAGGTGGATCCCGCCCGGGTCTGCGTCGGCGGGATCGCCATTGGCGCGGGCGGCGTCGGAGCCGTGGCGATGAACCTGCTGGGCCAGCCCCTTGGCGGTTTCGCGAGGGCCGCCGCGGCGGGTCCGGCAGGCATTGCGAAGGCGGTCGGGCGCCTTCTCCAGGGGCTGCTTCTCCAGAAACCCGTCGCCCTGGGCGTGAGCGTCACCGGCTTCGTCGACCCCGTCGGCCGGCGCATATTGTTCAGTTCGGCGTCCCCCGCCGCGGAGGTGGATCTCGCGCCGTTGCTCCGCCGCGCCGGCACGACGCCCGTGGCCGTCAATTCCGAGGTCCACGCCCTGAGCGCGCGCTGGCTGATGGGCCATGCGAAGTCCGAGAATGAGGACACGCTGATCGTCACGTTGGAGGACGGCGCGGTCGGCGCCTCGCTCCTCATCGAGGGGCGACCCAACCGGGGCTGCGTGCTAGGCGGCAACGAACTTGGCCACATGGGCTTGAACGTGGAGACCGCGCCGTGCTACTGCGGCGCGAGCGGCTGTGTCGAACGCGTGTTCAGCACGGACTACCTCCACCGCCTCGGCGGCGCCGGATCGCTCGCCGACGCCTTGAGCGCGCCCGATCTCCCGGAGGCCGCCCGCCGGATCGTCGCGCTGACGGCCCGCGGTCTGGCCAACGCCACCGTTTTCGCGCGCCCCCACCGCATGGTGGTTGCCGGCACGCCCGCGCGCCACGCCCGCTTCCGGGCCGAGCTCGAACGCGCCTGGCGCGAGTTCCTTCCGGCCGTCTTTCGCGATCGGATCGCCTTGGAATGGTACGCGACCCAGGGCACCATTTCGGCCGAGACGGCCGGCTGGCTGGCCATCGCCACCATCCTGCACGGCGGCGGGGACTAGACTCCACGATACCCCAGGGGGCTGGACTGCGGAGCCGATCGACTCCGAGGCGTCCAAGCCGGCTCAGGGCATGCGCAGACGGTAGAAGCGGCTCGGGCGCTGGGACGTGTCGGGGTCTTCGAAATCCGCCACGCCGTTGACGAGCGACTGGGTCGAAACAGGCGTCCAGACGGGCTCCACCAGATCGTCCGCGGCCTCGACGACGACCATCATGCCCGTGGCGCCGGAGAGGGTGAAGCCGAAGAGGCCGTCCCTCAGGCCGAGCGAGCCGTCCGCCAGCACCGAGGCGTTCCAGGGGCAGGCGGGGATGCCCGCGTAGGTTTCGCCCCAGCCCGATGCCGCGGGGGAATGGTACGCGACGCCGGTCGCGCCGAGGAAGACGTCCGTTCCGGCCGACGGCGCGTCGCCATGGAAATAGAGGGCGACGAGGTTGGTGCAGTTCTCGAAGGCGTAGTCGCCGATCGAGACCAGCGTGGCGGGCAGCGTGACGTTCGTCAGGTCGGCGGCGCCGGCGAAGGCGCCCGAAGCGACCCTGTCGACACCCTCGGGAATGGCGCAGGCTCCGCCGTGCCCGGCAGGGAAGAGGAGCAGCGTCGAGACGTCCTTGTCGTAGAGAACTCCGTCCAGAACCAGGAAGGCGGGGTTGCCCGGAGCCACGGTGATGTCCTGCAGGCCCGTGCAGAGCCAGAAGGCGCCGGAGCCGATCTGGGTCAGGCCCGCGGGGATGGCGAGATGGGCGAGGGCGGGGCAGTTGGCGAACGCCTCGGCGCCGAGATTCGTCACGCCGCCGCCGAAGACCACGTTGGTCAGCGCGACGCAGTCGGCGAACGCTTCGGCGTCGACGTCGCCCACGGTGTCGGGCAGGGTGATCGCGGTGATCGTCGCGCAGCCGAGGAACGCCGCGTCCGCGATCCGGGAAACGGCCATGCCGTTGAGCGCGGCCGGGATGGCGACGGCGCCGCCTGCGCCGGCGTACCCGGTGATGGCGACCGTGCCGTCGGGGAGCTTGGCATAGGCGAAGTCGTAGAGGCGCAGACCGATCGCGAGCGTGTGCGAGGCGGTGGCGCCTGGTGCGGCGGCGACGAGGACGACGTTGGACACGACGACGGGGGCGAGGCTCGGGGCCGTGCCGCCGTTCCCGAGCTGGCCGCTGACGTTGGCGCCCATGGCGCGGACGTCGCCGTCCGCCGCGATGAAGAGCGTATGGGTGGAGCCGGCGGCGACCGCCGCGACGTCGTCGCCATCGGGAACCGAGACGGCTGGCGTGCGCGGGATCGTCGTGCCGTCGCCGAGCTGACCGTCGGCGTTGGCGCCGGCGGCATGGAGCTGGCCCGCCGCATCCACGAAGAGCGTGTGGCTGGCGCCGGCGGCGAAGGCGCGAACGCCCTCGGCGACGAGCACGGACGTGGCGCGTGGCAGGGTGTCCCCAGTGGCGAGCTGGCCGTCGGCGTTGGCGCCCACGCCCCGGAGCGAGCCGTCGGCGGTGAGGAACAGCGAATGGCTCGCACCGGCGGCGATCGCCACGACGTTGCTGCATCCCAAGACCTGGACGAGCGTGTTGCGCGGCGTCGTGGTGCCGTCTCCGAGCTGGCCGTCGGCGTTCGCGCCCATGGCCCAGAGCGTGCCGTCGTGCTTCAGAACGAGCGAGTGCGCGGCGCCTGCGGCAATGGCCACGACGTTGCTGGCGCCGAGGACCGCAACGGGGGACAGGCGCGGCGTCGTGGTGCCGTCTCCGAGCTGGCCGTCGGCGTTGCGGCCCATGGCGCGGAGCGTGCCGTCCGCAAGGAGGAAGAGCGAGTGGCTGGTGCCGGCGGCGATCGCCACGACGTTGCTGCCGCCGACGACTTGGACGGGCGTGTGGCGGGTGGACGGCGTGCCGTCGCCGAGTTGGCCGTTGAGATTGGCGCCCATGGCGCGGAGGGTGCCGTCGGCGCGGAGGAAGATCGAATGGGCGGCGCCTGCGGCCGCGGCGACGACATCCGCGGCGACGAACTCGGGTTCGAGATGATCGACGACGGAGCCGTCTCCGAGCTGTCCGCTGGCGTTTTCGCCCCAGCCGAGCAGGGGCGGGGCGTCGACGGCGACGCGGGCCGGAACGCTCAGGCGCAGGGAGAGCGCGTTGGTTGCGAGGACCTGGTAGAGGCCCGTGTCGTCCATGGAGGGATTGTCGAGGGCGAGGGTGGCCTGGGTGGCGCCGGAGATCGGCGCGCCGTTGCGATACCATTGGTAGCCGATGGGCTGCGCGCCGGTTGCCGAAACCCCGAGTTCGAAACTGGCCCCGGCTTGCGCCGAGACGTTCGTCGGCCCCGTTTCGATCTCCAGGGCGGAGACGACGAGTACCTCGACCGCGCCGTCGACGGTGAGGTAGTGCGTGGTGTCGTCCGGTGTGAAGCGGACGGCCTGAGGCGCATTGCCGATGTCCGGCTTGAGGGTCGGGGTGGTGAAGGCGAAGGAACCTGCCACCGAGGCGTTGCCGCCCGAGAGGGTGGATTCGGCGAGCGTCTGGCCGCGATAGAGGGGCGAGGATTCGGGCCATGTCGAGACCGTGGGCGTGGCCTTGCCGACGGCGACCGACACGGAGCCGGTCACCGCCAGGAAGTTGGCGGCGTCGACGGGGGAGAAGACCACGGAATGGGATGCGGTGCCGATATCGGGCGTGTCATCGGGATTCACGAAGGCGAATGTCCCGGTCGTGGAGGCCCAGCCGTTACCGAGGGTCGAC
Source organism: uncultured Lentisphaerales bacterium (assembly GCA_964451695.1). Lineage (GTDB taxonomy): Bacteria > Verrucomicrobiota > Kiritimatiellia > RFP12 > UBA3636 > JAAZAI01. Next base: position 4,215 of record CAYVJM010000124.1, read on the forward strand.
TCGTGGAGCGACTGTCCGTAAGTCAGAGGCGTGGCGGTCGGCCATGCGAAGATTTCGGGAGTGGCCTGGGCGACGGCGACGTCGACGGCACCGGTCACGCTGACGTAGATGATGGGATCTTCGGGGAAGAAGACGACGGCGTGGGCCGCGACGCCTGCGGCGGGCTTCGTCGCCGGCGCCGCGAAGGCGAATGTTCCGGGGACGGAGGCGCCGCCGCCGGAAAGGGTGGAGCCGGCGAGCGTCTGGCCATAGACGATGCCCGAGGCTGTCGGCCAGGTGGCCACCTGGGGCGTCGCCTGCCTGACCTCGAGCGTGGCGGCTGCACTGAAGACCGCGCCGATCGCGTTGCTGACGATCACGTCGTAGCTCCCGGCATCGGCGAAGACGGCGGCGGCGATGACGAGATTCGATGCAGTCTCGCCTTCAAGCGCGGCGCTGTCCAGACGCCATTGGTAGAAGAGCGGCTCGAAGCCGACGGCGGCGACGGAGAATCCGGCGGGATCGCCGTGGACGACCGACTGGCCGACGGGATGGGCGGAGATTTCCGGCGGGAGGCGGGAGCCGATCGCGAGCGTGTGGGCGGCGGCCGGGCCGGAGAGGGCGGCGGCGAGGGACAGGCAGGGGACTCGCACCGGCGCGAGACAGGGGGATGGCCAGACGCCGCCGAGCTGGCCGTCGGCGTTGCCCCCCATGGCCCAGACGGATCCGTCGGCGGTCTGGTAGAGCGAATGGTTTTTGCCGGCGGCGGCGCAGACGACGTTGCTGGCGATGAACACGGCGTTGCTGGCGGAGGATGTGTCGCCGGTGCCGAGCTGGCCGTCGTTGTTGAGACCCATGCCCCAGAGCGTGCCGTCGCGCTTGACGAAGAGGGAGTGGCGGTATCCAGCCGCGATGCCGGCGACGTCCTGGGCGATGGCGACCTCGTTGAGGCGGTCCAGCAGGGTGCCGTCGCCGAGCTGTCCAAAGGCGTTGTCGCCCATCGCCCAAAGCGTGCCGTCGTCCTTGACGAAGAGCGAATGGGAACCGCCGGCGGCGACGGCGACGACGCGGGACGCGGCGGTAGCGGGATAGGATCTGGATGTTCGCGAGCCGATGCCGAGCTGGCCGTCGTCGTTGAGGCCTGTGGCATAGAGCGTGCCATTGTCCTTGATGAAGAGCGTATGGGCGGCGCCGGCCGATGCGGCGACGACGTCGTAGCCGCTCCAGACCTGGACGGGCGTGCTGCGCGGCGTCGTGGAGAAATCGCCGAGCTGGCCGTTGGCGTTGGCGCCTGCGGCGTAGAGCGCGCCGTCGGCGCCGAGCATCAGCGTGTGCTCCTGGCCGGCGGCGACGCCGACGAGGTCGGCGGGACTCGACAGGGCGACGGGCGAAAGCCGCGGCGTCGTGGTGCCGTCGCCGAGCTGGCCGCTGGCGTTGTCGCCCGCGGCGTGGAGCGTGCCCGTGGCGTCCAGAAAGGCGGAATGGGTGGCGCCGGCGGCGGCGAAGACGGCGGCGGAGCCCGAGTCGAAGGCGTTTGTCGCGTCATCGCCCGAGGTGCCGGTTCCAAGCTGGCCGCTGGCGTTGTCGCCCCAGACGAGCAGCCGGGCCGGGGCGATGGCGACGCGCGCTGGCCGGCTGAGGGCCATGCCGGAGGCGTTGGTGGCGACAAGCTGGTAGAGGCCGGAGTCCGCAGCGGAGGCGTTGGCGAGAACGAGGGTGGCGCTCGTGGCTCCGGCGACAGCCGTGCCGTTTTTCATCCACTGGAAATGGAGCGGTTCGCCGCCGAACACGGCGGGCTCCAGGGCTACCGTGTCGCCCGTGGAGGCGGCAAGGCTCTCGGGCGGGTCGATTTCGGGGGCGTAGGCGATGCCGCGCCCGGAGAGGTTGATGACGAAAGGAGTCGTCGGGCTGTCGTTGTCCAGCCGTGCGGACGGGTAGAATCGGCCTTTTGCGGACGGGCTGAAGACCACGCCGAAATCATCGGAACCGCCTGGCGGGATGGTGGTCGCGAGGTCGACGATGGCGAAGTGCGAGGCGCCGATGCCGACGAGCGCGGCGTCCCCGAGGGTCAGCTCGATGTCGCCCGTGTTCACGATGGTGAAGTGGTTCGTCACCGTTTGCCCGATGTAGCAGGTGCCGAAGGCGGTGCCGTTGGCGGAACTGGCGCTCGCTCCGCTGGCGATGGGCGTCCCGGCGGCGTTGCGAAGCTGGAAGCCGGGGATCCGGTAGGCGAAGGCGTTCGTCTTGGCGGACTCGCCCAGGCTCGCGGAGAAGATGCGCACGTCGCCGATCCGCGCGTCGGGGGATGCGCCGGCGACGACGACGATCTGGGTGGGCGACTGGCTCTGGATGGCGGCGGAGATCCCGCAGAGGGTGATGTTGGTCACGTCCGAGCCGTTGCCGAAGTCCGAGCCGGTGAGGACGATGACGGCACCGCCGACCCAGGAGCCGATTCGCGGGGTGACGCCGTAGTCTTCGAGCTTCTCGGGTCCCCAGGCGGCGATGTTGTTCGCAGGGGTGGCGCCGGCGGAGGTGAAGAGGCCGCCGGCGAAGAGGTTCGTGCCGTCGGTCGCGAGGGCGTTCACGGAGGGAAGGTAATGCGTCTCGGGATCCGGATTTGCCAGGTCGATGCCCTCGGCGAGGTTGGTCCACGCGGCGCCGTCCCAGGCGGCGATGTGGTTCGCCTGGACGTCGCCGGCGCGGTCGAAAAAGCCGCCGGCGTAGAGGCGTCCGCCGCATATCGCCAGGGCA